>JAQVOJ010000087.1 GCA_028702675.1 Bacteroidales bacterium | reverse complement strand
TTTAGGGTTTAGGTTACTCAGACACTCATCTTCTTTTGATCGCATTTCGGTTTGCTCTGCGGGAGTTGAATCATTAAAACCCAACAGATGAAGAACGCCATGAATAATTACTCTGAATAACTCGGTATTTCCCGATTTGAATATTTTAGCGTTTTCGGCTACTCGTTCTATACTAATAAAAATATCGCCCGCAATTACATTTTCTTCACAATAATTAAATGTAACAATATCAGTATAATAATCGTGATTAAGGTATTTTTGATTTATCTCTAACAAATATTTATCTGAACAAAATATAAAATTAATATTACCTGTTTCTTTATTATTATTTTCAACTACTTGGTTTATCCATGCTTTAACTTTCAAAACATCAAGTTCCGGCATTTTTACATCTTCGGCAAAAAAACTAATGGGCATTACTTTTCATTATTTAATTTACGTAAATAATCTCTATACTTATTTTTATAAAAATGTGTGAATTTAAGATTCGTAGTACGTAGCATTTCATTAATTCGAAGTTCTTTTTCTTTCTCTTTAAATGCTTTTTCAGGATTACTAATTTTCTTTTCTTTAGCTTCGTTTGATTTTCGTTTTTCGTCTAATTCTCTTTCATGTTCACTTTTTTCTGCTTCAAGCATTCGGGTTAAAATAAGTTCCTGTCGATTAATCGTTTGCGGGGTAATATTCCCATTTATAAGATCATTTAAATTCTGATCCATCATACGGTTTATTTCATTTAAGATTTTTGCCCCTTCAGGACTGAGCGTTCCGCTATTCATCATCTCATTAAGCATTTGCTGCATAATTTCTTGCTTAGCAATCATTTTAGCTATATTCTTTGAGTTTTGCCCTTTACCTTTGCCGTCTTTACCTCCATCCTGTTTCATTTGATTAATCATTTGTTGCATTTGTTGCTTCAGTCCTTTCTGCATATCTCGCATTTGCCCCATCTGACCCTGTGAAGGATTTTTGCAATTCTGACAATTTTGATTCCCACTCATTTGATTTGCCATTTGCATTTGCATAGCTTCCATAATCTCAGACATTAAAAGAGCAAGATTATTTGCCGAAGTCATTACAAATTGCTGATCAGTTTTAATCTTGTAAGTTCCGGTTCCTTCAAAAGCATCCATAATATCGCTCATCTTATTATTGATAAGCCTTACCTCATCTTTAATCAGTCCACTTATCTCTGTCATTCGTGCAGCCATAGCATTTAGGGAGTCGTTGATAATTTTAAAATCATCATTAATTTTCTTTTGTTCGGACAAAACCTCCTGATAGCGTGGATTCCTTGAACTTAGCTCACCCATTTCTGTAAATATACGCTCTTGCTCGAACGAAAAATCAACAAGGTTTTCGATTACTTGCTTTAAGTCTTCCATATTTTGCTGAACCTGCTCCATCATATTCATTTCCATCATTTGCTGCATTGATTCGCTAAGCTCTTGCATTTTATCTGAATTTTGTTGCTGCTGCTTTACAGCTTTATTCATCTTACCCTCTTTTACATCATCGCTCGACTGCTCCATCTGGTCTTGCAACTCATCAAATTCTTGTTCAAAATTATCCAAATTTAATGGCTCTTGTAAACCAGAATTTTTTTCTAAGGTTTCCTTGTAATCTTCTTTGGCTTTCTCCAGTTCTTCATTTAACTGATCTTGTTCTTTGGCAATTTCTTCTATACTTTTTTGCTTGTCTTTTGCCGATTCAGCTAATTTTTCTTGTTCGTCAGAAAGTTTCTCAAGTTTATCTATTGTATTCTGAACTCTTTCTTCCACCTCCATTCGCTTTAATAACTCAAGATTTTGATCCATCTGCTTTGCTAAATCTTCGTATGACATTTCCATATCTCTTGCCAACTCATTAAACTTATCCTCATCAAACTCTTTCATTAATTCTTGCAATTCTTCCATAAGTCTCCTCATCTCTTCATCCATCAAATTATCGAGCAATTCCTTTATCTGTTCCTGCTTTTTAATAATTTCTTCGCGCTGTTGTGGTGTTGAAGATTTATAATCATTTAATTGTTTTTGTTCGTGAGTAACATCTCGCATTATATCTTCGAGACGCTGCTGCTTTTCAGAAATTTGCTGCATACTCTGCTGTCGCTCCCAATCCGACATTTCATTATTAATAAGTTTCTCCTGCATCTTATTAACATCATCTCTGATTTCGCGAGTAAGTTTTTGAGCTTCATCAATTTTTGAATCGATATTTTCTAATGTTTCATCTGTCTTTTCCTGAATATCATCAGTTGTAGGGTGTACATACTCAAAAGTTTTACTTCGGGTAATTTTACTTCCATTTATTGCATCATTATCGCCAACTTCAAAATAATATGAAATGCTACGAGTTGATTCAATTTCAGAAAAATCGAATGCGTAATAAAAATCCTGAGCTATTACATTTCTTGAAAAGTTAATGGGAATTCTAACAATGGAATCTCCTTTGGCATTAGGTTTATAATTGAACGTAAGGCTATTAAATCCATAATCATCATCAATAATACCGCTAAAATAGTACACAGCCCAATCTGTTGAATCTTGAACACTTTCAATATCTATAGCAGGATATAAGTCGGGAATTACATTTAGCCTATAACTAATTTTATCTTTATCTTCAAAATATTCGTTTGCTACCTGAATAATATAACTGGTTGATTTAAATATTTTTTGGCTTATATCGAAACTTCTGTCGTTTTTATTAGCTTTAATTTTCACAGTATCATAAATCAGCATATTAATTCTTGAAATATTATCGGTATTAAATCGCCATTCTACATTAGAACCATATGGGAGACTTATATCTCCAATATTTGTATATTGTCGTTTTTCAATTCTTGTGTAAGCAGGAGCAACAACTTCAATCGTAAAATCGAGAATAACCGGAGCAGGCAGCACTTCAACAGTATGTTTTCTTGATGTTATTCCAGAAGCTTCTGCATATACGCTTAAAGAGTTGTTGAGATTTTTAAAAGTATATGAAAATGTTCTATTCGATTCTTTTTGCATATAAAAATTATTTCCACCAAAGAATATTTTCATTTCTTCGGGAGCATACTCTCCAATCGCCTTAAATTTAATTGTAAAATCATCTCCCTTACGTACGTTTAACGAATCTGATTCCAGTTCAATTATAAATGGTGGAGGTGGAATAAATTCCTGAGAATATTTAAAAATTCGTTCTGTACCTTCAGAAATAACACTTGGCCAAAGCACTAATACTAAGGCGAACACTAACATTACACCAATTAATATTCTGGCATATTTTAAATTGTTTTTAATTCTAACCGCATTTAGAAAAGGGATTGGACTCAATACTTGAGTTCGTTTCTCTATGCTTGCAATTATAAGCTCATGCGATGTATTTTCAGTTTCTATAAGTTCTGATAGTTCTAAAGTATTTTGAAGTTTATCGCCAACCTCATCGGGAAAATGTTTTCCAAGTATTGAAGAAGCTTGCTTATAATCAATCCTTTTCCCAACTTTTAATAATTTAAATAGAGGCAAAATAATATAATAACTAACAATCCATGCAGTAAAAGCTAAACTTATAAAGAAAATTATTGTTCTTGCAGTAACAGTAAAGTGTCCGAAGTATTCAAGTATAGCTATAAAAAGAAAATACGCTCCAACAATTGAAGCAGCAAGAATTATCCCTTTTATAATCTGGTTAAGATAATACTTTCGAATAAACTCATCAAGTTTTTTAATTAATATATTATTTTCAAATGCCATAAACTATTTTGCCAACCATTGTGCAGGGTTCATCTTGAGGTTTTCTTTCCATATTTCGATATGCACGATTGTTTTATTTTCTTCTTTATCGGTATAAACCTCTCCAATTGCCTGCTTAGTTTCAACCTTATCTCCCTTCTTAACGAATGCTTTTGACAAATGAGTATATACACTAAGGTAATTTCCGTGCCGAATAATTACAGCATTTTGAGCACCCGGCAAAGTAAATACTCTTCGTACTTCTCCTTCAAAAATTGCTCTAACTTGTGTTCCTTGTGCTGTTGCAATATCAACACCGGCGTTTTCGATAGTAACACCACCTAATACAGGGTGTGGATGTTTTCCGTAAGAACTAACAATTACTCCTCTTTCAACTGGCCATGGCAATGCACCTTTATTATTCCCAAAATTTGTAGATATTAATTTTTCGGCAGGTGTAAGCTGATAAGTACCCGAAGACGAACTTGCCTTTGCCTCTTCTGCAATAAGCTTTTCTATTTCTCGCTGAAGTTGGGCTGCTGTCTCTTCATACTTTCTAAGTGTTTTACGCAAATCTTCTTCTTGTTTTGTCAATTTCTGAATAGTACTATTTTGCATCCTTTTTTCCTGTTTCAATTGGTTAGTTTCATCGCTTTTTTCGGCTAATAAAGTTTCTTTTTCTTGTTTCGATGCAGCAAGCTTTTCATTTTCAGAATTTAAAACCACTTGAATACCCTTTATTGCCATAGCTTGCTTCTTACGATAATCAGAATATTGTTGATAATATTTTAATCGCTTATAAGCTTGGTTAAAATCATCCGAAGATAGAATAAACATTAATCTATCATACGAATTTCTATTTTTATAAGCTAATACTATCATTTTGGCATATTCGTTACGCAAAGCTATAAGATCCTCTTCTAACATACTAATTACCAACTCATTGTCTTTAATGGTAGTTTCAATTAAACTAATCTCTGAACTAATTGCATTAATCAACTCTTGCCTTGCAGATATTTTTGTATTTATAAGATTCAAATTATTAACCGATTCTTTTTTTCCTTGTTCGGTTTCTCTTATTAATTTGTTAGTATATTCAATTTCTTTAATTGCATTATTCTTTTTCTTTTCAAGCTCTGACCGATTTTGAGCTACACTAATAGCACAAAGCAGTGTGAGAATAATTAATATTGTGTTTTTTATTAAGTGATTTCGCATATTACTCAAAAATAGGTTATTACTAAATTAATTTTAAAATTTAATTATATCATATTTTTCCGGTATTTTAAAAGGATACGACTGCTTATCGGCAATGTTTGGTTTCTGAATATCAACATTTATTTTAAAAGAAGTTAGATTCGTTTCAATATTCAAATTAATATTAGAAGGAAAGACCAAATCATCATAATTTTTAAAATTACTATATACACAATTAAAACTAAATATTTTTGGCTTGGTAGATAGATTAACACTTTCAGGTTTAAAAAGTTTCGGGATAAAAGTATTTTTATGATAAGCTTTTACAGAAGTACTATCGGAAGGGCTAGTATAAACCCAATTCTCTAATTCAAAACTTGTATTTAAACAATAATACTCTTTCGATTTACACATTCTATAGTTAATCTCTTTATCATTACTCCATGAATCTTGATAAAAATATGCTCTATTGGTTAACAAGGATTGTAACATGCTTAAACTCATATCAACAAAGAAATTATTAAAAAATTGATTATTACTCCCTAAACTTACAGTTTTGTCTGACCTGTTAATTATGATTGTGGAGTCTTTGCTAATAAGTATTCTTGCACCTTCAATATTCATTTTTTGAATAGAAATCCAAATTATACTGTCGTGTGCAATTCTACAAAGCCCTGAAAAAGATTCGCTTGTTTCTGTAGATTCTATTTTAGCAGAAAACTTAAACGAAAAGTGTTCAAATTCAATATCATTTGCATTAATACTATCTATCAACTCGCTATGTTTTAATTTTTCAATTTTTGTTCCTGAGAATCTATAAGTTTTGCATGATGCTAATATCAAGCTTAGTATTATAATCAGTAGTATGTATTTATTTCTACTCATTAATTATTCTTTAAGACTACCGGTTTTTACTTTGTCTTTAAGTTCTTCGGAATCGTTACCTAAATTTAAAGCTTTTTCCCATTGCAGTTTGGCATTTTCCAAATCATTATTTTTATATAAGATATCTCCGTAATGCTCTACTATTGTAGGATTATTGTTGCCTCCTTTATTTATGGACTTTTCAATAATTTCAAGAGCTTCTTCGTATTTATCGGCTTTATACAAAATCCATGCATAGGTATCTAAATAATTTGATGTATTAGGAGCAAGTTTTATAAGCAATTCGCCTAATTCTAAAGCTCTGTCAATATTTTCGTTTCGTAATGCAAGGTAATAGCTGTAATTATTTATCACAAAAGTATTTTCGGCATCAATTTCTAATACCTTTTCGAAAGCAGAGTCTGATTCTTGAAACATATTTAATTTATAATATGCATCTGCTAGAAATGTTAGCAATTCTACATTTAATTCTTTATTATCTCGAGACAACTCAATTCCTTTTGTTGCAGATACTACTACCTGATTATAATTTTCTTGTTGTAATGCGGCAACAGAATTAAACAAATATAGCATAGGTTGAAATGGAAATAATTCTTTTGCTTCGTTGCTACGTTTAAACATTGTTTCAAAATCATTTAACTGCCCGTCAATATATAAAGCTTGTTCCCATAGCAGGTATTTCGACTTATCCATGTTTAAAATTTTGTTAAAAGCTTTTTGAGCTTCTTCCCACTTACCATCTTTCACAAGATAATCTGAATATAATGTAAGCACTTTAGGTTCGTTAGGATATGTATCCATCAAAACATCAAGTAAATTGTAAACATTATTGTTTAAATATTCGTCGTCGCCTATTACCATAAGGATATTAGCTAACATTTGCACTTTCATATCTAATTCAACGTCGTAAGACGCAAATGCAATTTCTAAATGCTTGAATGTTTTGTCATAATCTTCAATTATTCGATAATAGTCGGCTACCGAAATATGTACATATCCGTCATTCACTTCTTTTTCTAACATCTTTTCATACACTTTCCCAGCTTCTTCGATATTACCATCGGCTAAATAAGATTCTGCTAACATTGCTGAGTATCTGCTATTTTGGGGAAAAGCTTCAATTAGATTTTTTAATTCTTTCTTTGCCCTATCGTAATTCTCTATAGAACGATATATACGTTCTTTTTCTAAACTAATATATTCGTTAACGCCAAGCTGTTTTTCGGCTTTATCAAGTGTTTTTATAGCTTGTTTATATTCTCCTACTGCTAAATATAGGGATGCTTGCTCAAAATATATTTCAATTTTTGTATCCTGGATTTTTATAACGGGAGAATAAGCATCGGCAGCTTCTTTAAGCATTCCATTACGTTGATAAAGCCTAGCCAGCATAATATTGAAAAAAATATTTTCAGGCTCTTTTTCTACCGACATCTTAGCATATTTAATTCCTGTGGGAATATCGCCTAAAATTGCAGCAATTCCTGCAATTTCGTACATTACCGTTGCATTATCAGGTTCAATCCTTAATGCACGTGTATAGTGTTCTAATGCTTTTTCGTATTCTCCAATTTGTTTCTGCTTATTTGCTTCTAAAAATTCCGAATTAAAAGCAAAATCTTTTTCTCTAGTATCAATCGTACTTGTGTCTTTTACGCTTTTGCAAGAAAAACCAATTCCAATTAAAACAATTATAATATTTATCAATACTAATTTTTTCATTTTTTATTTTTTCAAACTACAATAGTCTCCAACACTAAAATTGCCGGTCATATCATAAACATCAACAAAATTGCCTATCATACTATTGTATATTTTTGAATTTATAATATTAGACTTGTTCTGAACAATGCTATTGTTAATAAACGATTTTTCTATTTTTGTATTGTTGCCAACACTTACATTTGGACCAATTTCGGAATCAATAATAACAGCTTCGTCTCCAATATAACAGGGTAATATTATTTTTGAATTACAAATTTTTGCGTTCTCGCTTATAAGTTTTTCTTGTTTATTATGCTGTAGCACTTTGGCATGAGTTTCTACAGTGATTTCCTTGTTTCCACAATCTAACCATTCATTTACTTGCCCCACACCAAATCTTATTCCTTCTTGCCTCATATTTTCTAGGACATCGGTAAGTTGATATTCGCTATTTCCTTTAATATCCTTATCTATTAAACTTTGTAAATGTTTTTGGAGTTTTTCCCCTTCTTTAAAATAATATATACCAATAATTGCAAGGTCTGAAACAAATTTCTTTGGTTTTTCAACAAATCCATTAATTATGCCTGCATTGTTTGTAGTTATTACACCAAAGCTTTCAGGATTTTTCACTTTTTGAGCCCAAATAATTCCGTCTAATTCAGTTTCGAGCTTAAAGTCGGCATAAAACAATGTATCAGCAAAAGCGACAACTACATTTCCTTTTAAAGATTCTGAGGCACACCACACAGCATGCCCTGTTCCCATAGCCATGTCTTGGTAATAAATACTATATTTAGCATTAAGATTTGTTGCAATATTCTTAAGTTTATTTTCAACTTCTTCTCCAAAACGACCTATTACAAATGCAATTTCGTCAATCTGTTCATTTGCTATGTCGGCAATTCCTTCTACAAGCCTCTGCACAATAGGTTTTCCTGCTAAAGGGATCAAAGGTTTTGGTATTGTTAAAGTATGTGGTCTCATTCTTGTACCCATACCAGCCATTGGAATTATTATTTTCATTTATTGAGTTTTTAATTGAAGTTTAATAATTGAAACTATTTTTTTCCGGTATGTCCAAATCCGCCAGCACCTCTTTCGGTTGTGTTCAATATTTCAACCTCTTCCCAGCTTATAATTTCGTGTCGGCTAATAATCATCTGGCAAATTCTTTCTCCGTCTTCTACTACGAATTCTTCATTGCTCAAATTAACTAAAATCACACCAATTTCGCCACGATAATCAGCATCAACTGTGCCGGGTGTATTAAGTACTGTTATTCCTTTTTTAAGTGCTAAACCGCTACGTGGGCGTATTTGAGCTTCGTATCCTTCAGGCAGTTCGATAAATAAACCTGTTGGAATTAGCTTTCGCTCAAGTGGTGTCAATTTTACTGATTCATCTAAATTTGCTCTCAAATCCATCCCTGCCGATAAACTTGTGGAATACTTAGGCAAATCGTGTTTAGATTTATTAAGAATTTTTACTTTCATTTTTATTTAGTTTTAATTTTTTTGATGGAATAATTTTCTCTGATATAGCTACAACACTTAAATACACAAACATCAAAATACTATTTAATATCAACCTTAACCAAATGACAAAATCAGCATAAATATAAGAGATAGCATACAGTATTAAAGCTAAAGCAAAGTATTTTAATATTTTTTTAATATTATAAGGAATTTTATAGTGTTTTTTCCCGATTGTATATGAACTCAACATCATAATAAAGTAACAAGCAAAAGTTGCCCAAGCCGAACCCATATATCCAATAATCGGAATTAAGATAATATTTAAAATAATTGTTACTCCTGCACCAAACAAAGCCAGATAAGCTCCAAATTTTGTTTTATCGTTAAGTTTGTACCATATACTTAGATTATAATACATTCCCATAAAAAGATTTGCTAACAAAAGTATTGGCACTACCCTTAATCCGGAGTGATAAGACGAGTCGATAAAAAACTTTACAATATCGATATAAAACATTACGCCTAAGAATATTGTAAGTCCGAAAATGACGAACCATTGCATAACTTTTGCATAGGTTTCGGGGGCATCTCTTTTTTCTTTTTGAGCAAAAAAGAATGGGTCGGCAGCATATCTAAACATTTGTATAAACAAAGTCATTAAGATAGCAAGTTTGTAATTAGCACCATAGATACCGATTTGTTCCATTGCATTTACCGACTCCGGCAAAAGGAATTTTAAAAGAATACGATCAATTGTTTCATTAATCATTCCGGCAAAACCACCAATTAGCAGTGGTGCCGAATACCATAAAATTTGCTTAAGTATATTAAGGTCGAACCTATATTTTACATTAATAATGTATGGAATAAACATCAAAAATGTAAAAATATTGGCTACTAGATTAGAAATAAAAACATAACCAACGCCAATATTTGGAGACCATATATTTAGAATAATACTATCGGGATTATTAGTTGCAATTTTAGGACATAATATCAGGAAGAAAAGATTAAGTCCAATATTAATTCCAATATTAAGCAAACGGTATATTGCAAATCTTAATGATTTATTTTCGAATCTAAGCCTTGCAAAAGGGATTGAGATTAAAGCATCTAATGCAACAATTCCGGCTAAATAAATAATATATTCGGGATTTGCAGTATATTTAAGTGCATTTGCAAGAGGCGAAACAAATAGTGTTACCAGCCCAAAAAACAGTAAAGATGTAATTGTTAGCGAAGTTTGCAGCGAAGAGAAAACTGTATTAAACTTTGATTTATCTTGGGCATATCTAAAAAATCCGGTTTCGGTTCCATAAGTAAGAAGTATAAGTAAAAAAGTTGCATAAGCATAAAGCTCTGTAACAACCCCATATATTTCGGGAATAAAAATACGAGTATAAAGAGGCACTAAAAGATAATTCAACAATCTCCCAATAATACTGCTTAACCCATAAATAGCTGTTTGCCCTGCCAATTGTTTAATCGGATTTGCCACTTTTAGTTAATTTTAGATTTGTGTTTCATTAAATAATGTTTAATGCCTGCTTCGTAAAAAGCTTCTCCTATAATACAATATCCCATTTGTTTATAAAACTCAACTGCACCATCTTGCGAATGAAAAAATATATCTTCGGCATTACAATGTTTTGTTATAAATTCCATCAGTAATCGTCCAAGTCCCGCACCTCTATAATCTTTGATTACAGCAAATCTTTCCAATTTAATCCCTTCATCTTTTTGCAAAATTCTGGCAGTAGCAATAGGTTTTTCCTTGATTAACAACAAGAAATGTGTTGCTAAAGGGTCTTTCCCATCGTATTCTAATTCGGATGGTACATTATGTTCTTCAACAAATACTTCTGTTCTTATTTTTAGTGCATCTTCAAATAATTTTGATTCTACATAATCAAATTTTATAAGCTTTATGTTTTCTATGTTTTTTTTCATTCTTGAATTGTTTCGGTTTGCTCGTAATACTCATCAATATCCAGATTACCGGATTTGTATGCTTGCACTGCCAATTTATCTGCTCTTTCATTGAAAGGATGATTACTGTGCCCTTTAACCCATTGAAACATTACATTATGCTTATTATATACTTTTAAAAAACGTTTCCACAAATCAGGATTTTTTTTCTTTTTAAAATCTTTCTTCTGCCAATCCTTAAGCCATCCTTTTTCAACAGCATCTATTACATATTTTGAATCACTAACCACCGTAACAATGCATCCATCGTTCTTTAAAGCTTCAAGTGCAACAATTACAGCCAA
Source organism: Bacteroidales bacterium (assembly GCA_028702675.1). Lineage (GTDB taxonomy): Bacteria > Bacteroidota > Bacteroidia > Bacteroidales > ML635J-15 > JAQVOJ01. The sequence continues at coordinate 762 of JAQVOJ010000087.1, read as the reverse complement.
TAACTCCATCCGGTTATTTGTAGTTTTTCTAAATCCCTTACTTAATTCTTTTTCGTAACCGCCATAAGTTAGAACCGCTCCATAGCCTCCCGGACCGGGATTACCGCTGGCAGCACCATCTGTATATATTATTATTTCAGGTTTCATCATTTATCTGTAATTACAAAAATAATAATATTACAAAGTCTTAATAAACAAATCATTTCTATTCTATCAACAGCCTAATGTTATATAATTATAAGATTTTTTGTATTTTTAGGCAAAATAGTATTAATAATGGATGAATTTTTTAATATCGCTTTATTTTCGTTCGGAGATAAGAGTATAACTTTAGGTATGTTATTACTGGGTGTCTTAAGTGTTTTATCATGTATTTTTCTACTGTTGTTTTCACGAAAGATATTAAGAACCGATAGATTTCAGGTTCAACTTGGTATTGCCAGTATAAAAACCATCAGGCAGTTTGTTTATGTAGTTATATTGTTTTTTGGTTTGTTTGCAACACTCGAATCATTTAATATTAATTTCAGACAATTTCTTAAAACTGCGATAATAAGTACAAAGGAATTTGAATTCCTTGTGATGCACATCTTTATTTTCTATTTAATTATTACCGGCACAAAAGTACTCTTATCATTTATCCCGCATTATTCATACGATTAGCTTTGTGTAGCTGGTAGGCGTCGAAACTTGCAGATATATCCTTATATTTCAAGAGTTTTGCAACGAAGCAGATGCACAAAGATAATTGTAAGCTTTCTC
>JAQVOJ010000177.1 GCA_028702675.1 Bacteroidales bacterium | reverse complement strand
TTTCATAGTGATAAAAATTTAGTTATTAATAATAAGTTTCTTCGTGAAACTCCTTTTTTCATCCGTAATAATATAGAGCCCGCTTTTAAGTTGACTAGTATTCAGCATTTGTTTTTTATTTTCAATTTTATAACTAAGCACGAGTACTCCTGTGAGGCTATATATTTCGATATATTCAGAGGCTAAATTATCAGAAAATTCTATATAGCAATTATTACTTGCGGGGTTTGGGTAAACATTTACATAGTTTAAGCTATTGCTTATTGTCAGCACTGGTGAAGAATAATTGCCATTACCATTTTTATCTATTTTTATTAATGATATTGCACTAGGTCCATCGTAATTATTAAAAAAAACCAATATTGCATACCCTCCGTCGGCAGTTTTTATTAAATGTTGTATTTCATCGCTTCCAGTCTCATATCCAATGCATTTTTCCCATAAAATTTCGTTGTTAGAATTATGTTTCTTTATCCATGTTTCCCAATTTCTATCGGGTGTGCCAATAACTCCGGCTACAATAAAATCACCATTTGCTTCTGCTACAACTTTTTTTGCAAACATTATTTCTTCCTCGTTCTCGAAAGGATACCAAAAATCAGAAATTATATTTAACGAATTATCATATTTTGCAAAATATGCATTATGTGCATTATCTATTATATTGTCATTTATCAATCCACAACAGATGATTTCCCCATCAATAAATGTAATATCATACAAAGTCTGCTGCGATGGTGAATCGTTTCCAATAATTTTTGTTTGTATTGTATCTCCTTGGTTATTTATTGTACACAGAAATGATTTTGAACCGTAATCACCTACTATAGCATTTTTACTGTATGATAAGTTGCAAATACTTCTAACAAACATATCATTTTCCGTATTATCAATATCTAAGGTTCTTGAGTTTAATTCTTCGCCATTTGTATTACAAATTCCCAATATTGGCTTTGCATAATCTTTTGTTGGAGGATTTTTTGCCCATCCAGAACATATAACTTTATTGTCATTTATTACTAAATTGTTAAATTCTTCTTTTTGTCCCAAATTAGCTTCATTATACCATAGCATATTTCCAACAGAGTCAACACATATTATTATTGAGTTACGTGGTTTTAAATCGTTACTACTGCCATCAATAAAACTACCACTGCCACAACAAATAATATTTCCATTCTGTAATTGTTGTAAATCCCAAATCATATTGTAAGAAGAAGGTATTTCGCCATAGTGTTTTCTCCATTCTTCATTTCCTAAGCTATCTACTTTAAGGAGTAACATTTTTTGATCGTACCATGCACCAAATGTGGCATATCCGCCAAGCAGATATCCTCCATCATTACATTGAGTAACACATCTTGCACAACTTACACCCGGATAGTCATTGGTGTAGTAAAGTTTTTCGAAAACAATTGTGTTTTGTGCAAATGCAAAAGAAGTGGAAAAGAGTATTGTTAGTGTTATTAGAATTTGCTTTTTCATAAAATTTGCTTAAAAAATTTAGTTATTAATTATAAGTTTCTTCGTGAAACTCTGTTTTTCGTCAGTAATAATATAGAGCCCGCTTTTAAGTTGACTTATATTAAGTGTTTGTTTCTTATTCTCAACTATAAATCTAAGCACGAGTACTCCTGTTAGGTTATACACTTCAATATATTCGGATTCTTGATTTTCGGGAAATACTATGTAGCATTCACTGCTCGCTGGGTTTGGGTAAAGAATTACATCGTTTAAATTATTGCTTAATAGTGGTACTGGTGAAGAATAATTGCCATTACACATAGAGTCTGTTTTTACTAGGCATATTACACTTGAATCGCTAAAGCTTCTCGAAGTGCTTAGTATTACATATCCACCATCACTTGTTTTAATAATATCCTGCAATTCATCTCCACTAGGCCCTCCGCCCATACACCTTTCCCACAATATTTCGTTATTGTAACTGTGTTTTTTTATCCATATTTCCCAATCTCTATCAGGTGTGCCTATTATCCCTGCAATAATAAAATCACCATTTGGCTCTGCTAATACTTTTTTACAAAACATTACTTCTTCTTCGTTCTCGAAAGGATACCAATAATCATTTATTAAGTTTAGCGAATTATCGAATTTTGCATAATAGGCACTATGTTCATAATCAATATTATTTTCATTAATCAGTCCAACACAGATGATCTCTCCATCAATATATGCAATATCATATAAAGTAAGTTGAGATGGATAACCACTACCAATTGTCTTGGTTTGCAAAGTATCACCAAACTGATTAATAGAAATAATAAATGAATAGTTTCCCATGTCTCCAGTTATATGAAAAATTGAATCATTTTGTTTGCAAATACCTCTAATTATTTTATCACCTTGCTGAAAAGGATATTCGGGTGTAAATGTTTGTAAATTACTTCCATCAATATTGCAGATGGCCCAAATTGGTCGGGCATATTCCTTAGTAGGAGGCTCATCTGCCCAGCCTGCACAATATATTTTATTGTTATTAATAATTAAACTGTTAAATTTCTCGTATTGTCCTAAGTTTATTTCATGATACCAAAGCAAGTTTCCTGCTGTGTCAACACTCATGATTATTGAATTCCAAGGTGCTAAATCATTGTCGCTGGGTTCAGTAAAGGTTCCACTGCCACAGCATACATAGTTGCCATTAGGTAGTTGTTCTATATCCCATATTTGATTATCGTGACATGGTATTGTTCCATAATAGTTTCTCCATTCTTCATTTCCAAGACTATCTGTTTTAAGTAACAATTGCCTCATCTGGTACCACCCAAAATACGAATAGCCACCTATTAAGTAGCCACCATCATTACACTGCGCAACACACCTTGCACCAGTCCCAAAAGGATAATTTTCGGAGAAATACAGTTTTTCAAAAACAATTGGGTCTTGTGCAAATGCAAAAGAGGTAACGCACAAAATAATTAGTATTAGAATTTGTTTTTTCATTTGTGTTTTTTTGAAATTTAGTTATTAATTATGAGTTTCTTTGTGAAACTCCTTTTTTCGTC
>JAQVOJ010000176.1 GCA_028702675.1 Bacteroidales bacterium | reverse complement strand
CCTTAACCAAAATCTAGATATATTTGAATATCCCTACACTGTAAAATCTTTTGATATTTTGAATTTGTTTGATGACAATATCCGTGATAATCATAATGCACGCTATAAACTTTTGGAAATAATTAATAGTAACGAGGTTTTAAGAGATATATATTTTAAGTTTTACGTGAACATTGACGGCTTAAACCGTTATTATGCTGAATTTATTGAAAAAAAATACCTTGATAAATTAAACCCTGTAAAGAAACATTATAAATTAAACTTTATCTGGGCAAAAAGTATCCTTATTACATCGTATTTATATTCCAATAAAATAAAAAAAATGCTACGCACAGGATATGATTTGTTTAGAAAGTATGAACCTAAAAATGAAACTATCTATAACTATATCATTGATGGAGAAATCCATTTCTATCCATACTCAAGATTCCACTATGCAAATATATTGTATGCACATTTCTCGCAAAAAAACAATAGTCATATATCAAATATTATTCAATTGGTTTCCGATGATTTACGAATATTAAACATTTCACAAAAAACAGTTGTTTTGGCACAAATATTCGAGGCACTTACTGTTGCAAACAAACAGGAGATAATTGGTTCATTTTCTGCAATTGTAAAAGACATCATGATGCATATAAAAAATTTTAGTGACAGAAAAAATGAACCTGAAAGCCTGATTCAAATGTGCTATTACTATAATAGTGCAAATAACATTCAGAATTGTATTGATGTTTCAGATAAATTTGTAGTTCCTGAAATGTTTGATAATAAAAACTATATCAATACTTATGCATACTATTATAATGCACTAAAATCATTAATGCTAGAAAACTCCGAGGTAAAAACGGAATGTTTTAACAAAGCATTTAAACATGCTTGCAAAATGAACAATAAATTTCTAAGCAAACTGACCTGACCACAAGCATACTGCTTAACTCACTTATATCCTGATGATTACATTTGCAATAACTTGCAATTTTTTATTAACGACTCACTACATAGTTTTGCATTGTTAAAAACAATTAACTATGGAAAACCTAAAATTATTCATTAAGTCTGAATTTGAAGAGTATCAAAAAAATGGCTTTTGTAAAGAAGCAAAAGATATAAATGATGCTATTGGGGAATCCTATTTTGATATTGTAAACCCACATTATTTTACGGGAAAACCGGATTCTGAGATTGTTACAGTAATGCTGAATCCTCAACGAAGAAAAGAAGATTTTAATAAAAAAACTGAGTTTAAAGATTTTGAAACATATTGGAATACTTATAGATATTATGGGAGAAACAATTATGGAATTACTGATGGACATAAACCTACATGGAAAAGCAAATTTGATTTAAACCAACGAATATTTTTTAAGCAGCTAGATATAATTGATTATAAGGACGAAAATGCAGAGGCAGATATTTTTGAGAACCTTGAAAAAACAATAGATCTTAAATTACAATGGGAGTTGGTTCCTTATGGCTCGCCAAATTTCAATTTTAAGCATATCGGCATATCACAATTGAAAAGTTTTATAAGTAGAACCATTGATATTGTAACAATGTACGATAGGAAATATGTGTTTTTCTGTGGTGCAGTTTTTCGTGAATTGGCATGGTTCGAAAATATAAAATTTATAAAAAATCATAAATTCAAACTGATTAAAAATAATGGGGAGGAAACCCGAGACTATTATGAACTGATCAGCATTGAACTAACAGGGAACAATAAGCAAATAAAAGCAGCTATTTTGCCTCAATATGCAAGGCAGGGAGCTCCATTAGCGACTTATGGAAAAAAAGTAAAGGAATTATATTAATCTTAAAATAAATGTATCATGAAAAATTTCTACATAATTTTACTAAGCTTAATTTCAATACACGGCTTTACGCAAAACCTTAAAACAACTACTAGAGATGTGTACCATGAAGTTTGGTCCGGTATAGGTAAAGCTACATTCTCATATTATGAAGATGAGAATTATAATGAAACACGTCATGGAAATTATTCATATAGTTTTAAAGTTAGCGACCATGTACCTATTGTAGATGTTAACCGATTATTTTCTTTATCTATTACAGGTAAGTACAAAGAGGGTTTGAAGGATGGAAAGTGGTCATTTGTTGTAACAGAAAAATACATACAAGAGCTTGGTAGTGTTTATTTTAACGGTAATACAAAGTTAATCGCTAACTTTAAAAATGGCAAACCACATGGCTTGTGGCAATTAACAAGGAATAAGACTTATTATAAATATGAATTTTATTCATTAAATCAAATGGAGAATCCAACAAAAATTAGTATTACAGCAAATTTTGATAATGGAGTATTGATTGGAGATTTAAGCTTTAATGAAGTAAATGATTATTTCACAGGTTGGACAACTGCAGTGTCTGCTAAACTTGATGAAAAAGGAAACATTATTAGATACAAAGAAACTAGTACTGTTGGCATTCACGATTATCAATTTAGTGAGGGATTATTTTTAAAACATATATACAAAGACCTTGCAAAAGCAAACACCAAATTTGATGACTCGAAAGTAACAGATTGGACAGAAAAAGTTACAGCATATAAAATTTCTCCAGAATTGTTTAAGTTAAAAGATGAAAAATTTAGATTTGATTTTTTAAAATATTTCACTCAAGATATTTTTAACTTTGCGAAAATTGATGGTGATATGCCAGAATTTGATGGTGGATATTATAAAGAGATTGTCCATAGACCTCAAGTTTCATTTATATCCTTATTACCATGGATATTAAATGAATATTTAAATAATAAGAATGTTGATATTGCAAAACAAACAGAAGAGCAATGCATCGAAATTTGTAACACTATCAAAGAGTTAAGAATTACTATAACAAAGGCTCAAGAGAATAATGGACTATTGTCTGATGACAGAATTCTTACGGATTATGAGCAGTATATTCCTAAATTGGATTCAGCTGAAGTGTTTTTCACAAACGCCTATGAATCTAAAAAAGCAGAAAGACTGAAGAAAGAAGAAGAAGCAAAATTACTAGCAG
>JAQVOJ010000086.1 GCA_028702675.1 Bacteroidales bacterium | reverse complement strand
CAACAAAAACTTGAATTACAAGCAAAAAAGAAAGAATTCAAAAATCTCATCTCCCAAGCCCACACCCTCTACCAAAACAATGAAAACAAATCTGCTCTTTCGTTAATCGAACAAGCCGAAGCTTTGGGCTTAGATAATGTTTCGCATCTCGAACTCAAGCAAGATGTTTTAAAAGCTATCGAAATACAAACTAAATCGGAAGAACTTGAAGCTTTAAAACAGCAAGATGCAGAAAAACGAAAAGCCGAAACCGAAGCAAAACTTGCATCAGGATTAGCAGCTTATCTCGAAGAAAAGAATCTGAAAGATGAGTTTAAAGTACAAAATTTCGGAATGCTCAAAGCAAAAGTAGAAAAGTATCTTAAAGATTCCGCTAATGAAAAGCTACCTGAAAATGAATTTACTGCTTTGGAGCATTGTGTCAAACGTGTTTATCATTCATTAAATAGTTTTGACCAAAAGAAATGGCTTAAGTTCGATAATAACAAAATCTGGCAAGCTATCACCAACTTCACAAGTAATGATTTTGCAAAAACTGTTTATGATAAAATTATGGCATAGAAAAGTAATAAATGAAACAAAATTTTGATTTGTTTTTTTTTTCAACAAATAAATAATATATTTGTAGTAATTATCGTCAAATAATGAATTTTATGATAAGGAAAAATGTTATAAAATCAATTATTGCAAATCAACATAATCAGGCTAAACAAGAGCTTTTGTTTAGCCGAAAACTTGATTTGCCTATTAATACCGGTAAAATCATTGTTCTTACAGGTGTTCGACGTTGTGGTAAAACAAGTTTACTTAAGCTGACATTAAGTAAAATACATAATATAGGTATAGATGTCCGACATACAATTTATATTAGTTTTGACGATGAGCGTTTAGATATGCAGGTTGATGAATTAGATTATATTTTGCAAGCTTATCGAGAACTCTATACAGAAACGGAGCTTGAAAAATGCTATTTCTTTTTCGACGAAATTCAAAACGTTAGCAATTGGGAAAAGTTTGTTCGCAGAGTTTACGATAATGAGACAACAAATATTTTTATATCGGGTTCAAATTCAAAGCAGTTGGGTAGTGAAATAGCAACCTCGTTGCGTGGTCGTACAATTCAGTACGAGCTTTATCCTTTAAGTTTTGAGGAATATCTTTTGTTTAACAATGTTAAGCCAGATTTTCATACAGATAAAAACAAATCTATTATTGTTAAAACTTTTTATCAATACTTAAAAGAAGGTGGTTTCCCTGAAACGATTAACAGAGAGTCGGAGTTAAGAAATCGAATTCTTAATGATTATTTTATCGTTTTGTTATTTAGAGATATTATCGAAAGATATAAAGTTACAAAAATATCTGCTTTAAAGTATTTTATAAAAAAGTTAATTGTTAATATTGGTAAACCATTTTCGATAAATAAACTGCATAACGAACTCAAATCGCAGGGCATAAGGACAGATAGGGAGTATTTGTATGATGTTCTTGGTTTTATTGAAGCTGTATATTTAGGGCAAAGACTATATAAGTTTGATTACAGTGTAGTAAATCGTGAGATGAGTGAACGAAAAATCTATTTTATCGATAATGGATTACTCAATGCCATTAGTTATCATTTTTCTGACAATTATGGATTGTTGCTCGAAAATGCTGTTTACATATGGCTTAAACAGAAATTTGGAGAAAATATTTTCTTTTATAATCAAAAAAACGAATGTGATTTTGTCCTATTTGTCAAAGATAAACCAAGCAATTGCATACAGGTTTGTTTTGACTTATCCGATTTGGCAACAAGACAAAGAGAAATTGAAGGATTGCATTCTGCATTGGAGTATTTTAAGCTAAAATCGGGTATCATAATTACTGCTGAAAACGAAGAAGAGCTTACTTATAATCAAAAAACGATCAAAATTATACCTGCATATAAAATCATGTTGAGTAAAGACGATTTTTTATAAAATCACAATTCTATAAATCTAAAAATTAATTGAATTATTGTCACATAAAGTTTAATATGAACCACTACATCCAACAACTAATCGAAATTTTAGCCGAAGCCGAGGCAAATCCAATAGAGGAACCAAACTATGGTACAATGTCTTATGAAGAGTATGAAAAAGAAATGATGAAACTTGAAGAGGGAAAACAAGTTTCCGGAAATAGTTTGCTAAATGTGAGCTATGAAGAGTTACCTACTCCTGAAAAATTAACTGATGAACAAACTAAGCTGTTGCTTGAGTCTATATTAAACGCATTAACCGCTAAAGGTGTTTGTATATGTTTTCCGAGGAATAATGCACCGGATAAAATTAAATATACAGTTATATGAAACATGTTTAAAGAGGGTTTTGAAGTTTTGCCCGGCTGGGTACATGATTTTTGCAGTGGGTATTGTCCCGGTTGTGAGTTTGCGCATTATTGCAATGTATGGCAAGAACATTATACAAAAGAGGAATTTGATGAAGAAAGAAAAAAAACAAGTAATGATACTTAATCAATTAATAATCGTTTTGTATATGTATTATCGCATACGTAAAAGCGATAATTAAACCTTAAATCACTTTTGTTAAAGCGAATATAACATATAAATTCACTTATTAGGAAGCGACTTGTGAGCTTAAAATTAGATTTGTATTAGTGAATTTAGAATAATAAAAATATGGCAACCAAACTCCACATATCTTTAGTTGGCGGACAAACTGCACCAGTTTATCAGGGAATTGTTTATGCAAATCCTGACAAAGTAATTCTTATTCATTCTTCAGACACTTTAGAGCAAGCAATGCGAATAAAAAGTGAAATTGCTTTTGCTGTTGACTTACAAGAGTATGATCCAGTTGATATTAATAAAATATTCAAAAAAATTGATACTATTTCGCAAAATATTGATGTTAAAACTGAATTAAGTATCAATTTATCGAGCGGAACAAAACCATGGGCATTGGCATTTTACAGCAAATTTGTTGGTAAAGGTAATGTAGCACTTTTTTATGTTGACCAAAATGCAACTATTTGGGATCTGGTTAATAGGAATAAACATAAGGGAGTTTTCGACATGGATGCACAATTCAGGTTATATGGAAATCCATTAGTAAAATATATCCCATTCAATGATTATACTAAAGATGATTTTGCAATTATTGATAAAATAAAAGCAATCAGAAAATGTAATACAAAAGATTTTTTTGAACTGACTAAGGTAAATAATCTTAATTCCGTATTTAAAAATAAATATTTAAAAACTGGCTCTTATTTGAAATACAATAAAAAAAATAATACTTTTGAAATGTACTTAAAGAGTACAAAATTTACTAAATCATCAAGTTTATCATCACCAAACATATATAAAATCCTTTTAAATACTACATGGTTTGAACTTGAAGTTGCTAAAGTGATTTCAAAATGGGAAAAAATAAAAGATTTGCGTTTAAACTGTGTTTTCCCCTCAAAAGGGAACTTGAATAAAAACGAAATTGATATAATTGCAGATTTAGGATTTAAACTTCTTTTTATTGAATGTAAAACAAATTTATTTGATACTACAGATATTGATAAATTTGCTTCAGCAGTTCGAAATTATGGTGGCATGGCATCAAAGTCGATACTGATTACACAAAGTCCTTTAAAACCTAAAGCAATTGAAAAATGTAAGGATAATGGAGTGATGTATTTCTCATTTCAAAATAATAATACATTTATTACATCAGAAAAAATGCTTTTTACTTTGTTAGAATCAGAATTATTAAACATAAATCCCAAATAATTATGACTTTAACAAATTACACACCATCTACCCTTAGTTTGTTACAAACATTCAATATTTACACCCTTAGTATATTACAAAATTACAAGATTTATACCCTTAGTTTATTACAAGCAATTAAATTCCAAACCCTTATTTTGTTACATGAAATAAATATTATACCCTTATTATGTTACAAATTACATAGAATTTATCCCTTAGTTTATTACAAATTGTGTATATTTGTAATAAAATTGTAATTATGATACAGAGAAATGCTTTAAAATATTTAGAAAATTGGGCTAAAGAAGAAGATAGAAAGCCACTGGTTTTGCGTGGAGCACGTCAAACAGGGAAAACTACTTTGGTAAATGAATTTGCAAAGCAATTCAATGTTTATTTTTCATTAAACTTGGATAAGCAGGAGGATAGGGAACTGTTTGAACTAAACACAAATGTAAATGATTTGCTTACTTCAATATACCGTTACTTTAAGCAAGTAAAGACAGATTCAAAAACTCTATTGTTTATTGATGAGATTCAAAATTCTCCAAAAGCAGTATCATTTCTTCGTTATTTTTACGAAGAAGTTAAAAGTATTTATGTAATTGCTGCCAGTTCTTTACTTGAAAGTTTGATAGATAAAAATATTTCATTTCCGGTAAGTAGAGTAGAGTTTTTGGCGATACGTCCCTGCTCATTTTATGAGTTTATGGATGGTATCGGTGAAAAATTTGATCTTGAACTTATCCATAATTTGGAGGTTACTGATGTTCATAAAAGGATAATGCAATACTTTTATGATTATGCCATAGTCGGAGGAATGCCGGCAGTTATCCAAAAGTATTTGCCTAACAGAGATGTATTGGCAGCAGACAAAATTTATGAATTGCTTTTAAATTCTTATGTTGATGATGTTGAAAAATATGCAAGAAACCAAACAATGAGTCAAGTAATCCGATTTATTATAAAAAGTGGATGGGCTTATGCTTCTGAACGTATTACTTTTGAGCGATTTGCAAATTCTAATTACCGTTCACGTGAGGTGGGCGAGGCATTTCGTACTCTTGAAAAGGCTCTGTTATTAGAAATGATTTATCCTATTACAGAAACTCGAATACCAATGCTACACTCAACATCTCGTAAACCAAAACTAATTTGGCTTGACACAGGATTGGTAAATTATATAGCCGGAGTTAGAGATTTACTATTTTTGGTTGATGATATTACTGATGCTTGGAGAGGAAGAATTGCTGAACATATTGTTGCTCAAGAGCTTCTTGCATATCGATGGGAGTTTTCGGCAAAACGTTGTTTTTGGGAGAGAAGCAAGCCTCAGTCATCTGCAGAAGTTGATTTCGTTATTCAATATAAAAACTTGGTAATTCCAATTGAAGTAAAAAGCGGGCATAATTCTAAACTTAAATCATTGCATTTATTCATGGAAAAAGCAAATCATAATATTGCCGTCAGGGTTTGGTCAAATCCTTTTTCTATTGATGATGTATCAACAAATTCGGATAAAATATTTAAACTTATAAATATTCCATTCTATTATATCGGACAGTTAAATAATATTATAAATAAATATATTTAAAATTATGGCACGTAAAGTTTTTATATCAGTTCTCGGTTCAACAAATTACGGAACTTGCAAATATGAGTTTAAAGAAAAGGGATTTATCTCGCAGGATGTACGCTTTATTCAGGAAGCTACTTTGCAAATGCTTAATGCAAAAGAGTGGGGAAATAATTCGGCAGGATATATTTGTGTAACAAGCGGGGACAAAGGTTCTTATGAGTTAAATTGGAAAGACAACGGACATACAGACAGAACTTCGGGCTGTTTTATACATTGTGAGGGCTTAGAAACCCGTTTAACAAGATTAAAACTTCCCTTTAAAATTGAACCAATTTTAATAAAAGATGGTAACGATAAAGATGAAATTTGGGAAGTGTTTGATACGATTTTTAAACTCTTAAAAGATGATGATGAAATTTATTTTGATATTACTCATGGATTTAGGTATTTGCCAATGCTAATACTTGTTCTTTCAAATTATGCCAAATTCCTTAAAAATATTAAAGTAAAATCAATTACTTACGGTAATTATGAGGCTCGCAAAGATGGAATCGCTCCAATTGTTGAAATTACTTCGTTTTCGGTTTTGCAGGATTGGACTAGTGCCGCAAATGAATATGTTGAGTACGGCAGAACAAAGAAAATTTCTAAACTAATAATTGAGGATTCTGAAAGTAACATTGAAGATAGTAAATCTTTTATTGAAAATTTAAAGGAAATTGAGGGTGTATTTATTACTTGCAGATCAAAGCAAATAAAATCAGGAAAGGTTTTTAATAAATTCAATGAGTATCTGAAAGGATTTAAAAACCAAACTAAAATAGAACCTTTAGTTCCGATTCTTGAAAAAATTTCAAAAGCTAATACTTCTTTTAATAATAACGGTAATCTTTTAAATGTTTGTGCTGCAATAGATTGGTGTTACAACAATAATTTATTGCAACAAGCAATTACTATGGGACAAGAACTTATTCTTTCAATTTTCATTGATCTACTACCTAATATTGATGAAAGAATTAATAAGAAAAAGAACTTTAGAACAGCAATAAATGCATTGCTAACAAACGATAAGGTGTTCAATAGAGAAGTAAATTGGCATGAAAGTATGTTAGAATATGAACGTATTTTAGTAGAGGCAATGTCTAATAAGATATTTGAATCTTTCAGACAAAAAGAAACTCAAAGTTTAATAAATAAGCAAGCTGTGAGCTTATATATAGCTTTTACTGAATTAAGAAATAAAATTAATCATGGGGGAGTTACCGATGATGTTTCTTATAATCAATTTGAAGAAGGCTTTATTGAGTTTTATTTAAAATTGCTTGATAAGTGTAAAGAACATGGATTTAGATACGAGTCAAGTATTGTTAAATTAGATTATTAAAAATGTAATGCATCTCTACTTTAAATTTACATCACAAATTTAAGGTACAGGTTTAAATTTACACAGTTTTATGGATTTAAAATTCACCAACAATGCAAATACAATCAAACTCATACAATAGTTTTTTAACTCAGGTAAAGAGTTTAATTCGTGATGCTCAATACAAGGCTTTAAAGGCTGTTAATACCGAGCAAATACAACTTTATCGCAGCATCGGTAAAATGATTGTTGAAAAACAAGAGCAATTAGGATGGGGCAAAGCGGTGGTAGAACAATTGTCTAAAGATTTACAAGCAGAATATCCGGGACAAAGTGGTTGGTCAGCCCGTAACTTATGGTTAATGAAACAGTTTTATGAAGTTTACCAAAACAATGAATTTCTGCAACCATTGGCTGCAGAAATAGGATGGACTCATAATGTGTTGATAATGAGCAAATGTAAAGATGATTTGCAAAGAGAATTTTATATTAGAATGGCAAAAAAGTATGGATGGACAAAAAAAGTTCTAATAAACCAACTGGAAAACAATGCTTATGCTTTGTATCTGACAAATCAAACCAATTTTGAACAAACACTACCCGAAAAGTATCGTAATCAGGCTGTCCTTGCTGTTAAAGACGAATATCAATTTGGATTCTTAAATATGTCTGAAAAGCATTCTGAACATGAATTAGAAACTGAACTTGTTAATAATATTCGCGATTTCTTAATCGAAATGGGAGGAGATTTTAGTTATATCGGAAATCAATATAAAATAATTGAAAGTGGTGATGAGTATTTTATAGATCTTTTGCTTTTTCATCGCAGACTAAAATCACTAGTTGCCATAGAATTAAAAATTGGAGAATTTATTCCTGAGTATGCAGGGAAAATGCAATTTTATTTGAATTTACTTAACGATACTGTTAAATTACCCGATGAAAATCCAAGTATAGGCATCATAATATGTAAATCAAAAAAACGCACAAGAGTTGAGTATGCCTTAAAAAATACTAATCAACCTATCGGTATTTCAACTTATAATATTACTAAAAAATTACCTGAGGAGTTTAAAGGCTTACTACCTTCACCGGAGAAGATTGCTCAAAACATTAAAAACATTTTATAATTATGCTAATAAACCTATCGAATCACCCATCACAAAATTGGGATAAAAAACAAACCGAAGCAGCACAAACTGCTTATGGTAGTATTATAGATTTACGTTTTCCGCAAATCGATCCAGAATGGGATATTGAACAAATAATAAATATTGCTGTAAAGTATTTCAAAAAGATTGATATTGAATTAAAAAAATCAACCGTAAACAACAATGCAGTACATTTAATGGGAGAACTTACATTTTGCTTTTGTCTTGCAAGTTTGCTCCAAAAGAATGAAATTACTTGTATTGCATCAACCACAAAACGCAATGTTACCGAAAATGTAGGTGTAAAAACTTCTGTGTTTGAATTTGTTAAATTTCGTAAATACTTTTAAAAACCATGCCCCCACTCCACAAATACTATAGTTTTAAACTTACACCGGAGCAAGAAGATGCTCTCGAAAGGCTTATAGAATTTATAAATAATGACAAAAAGCAAATTTTTATATTATCGGGATTTGCAGGCACCGGTAAAACAAGCCTAGTGCATGGTTTGTACAAATACTTAGAGCAGAAAGAGAGAAATAGCATTTTTATGGCTTCAACAGGTAGAGCAGCAAAAATACTTTCAGAAAAAACTAAAACCGAAGCCAGTACCATACATCGCAAAATATACTCACTCGTTACCGATTTGGTGGCTCAGGCAAAGCTAAACCAACATTATCAATTAATATTTGAGCTTAATAGTAATCAATACTCCGAAAATACTGTGTTTTTTGTTGACGAAAGCAGCATGATTTCTGATCTTGCAAATATGAACATGAATCTGCAATTTGGCACAGGTAAACTGCTCACCGATTTTTTTGAATGGCTCAATGGACGAAAAGTAGTTTTTATTGGTGACACAGCACAATTACCACCGATAAAATATTTAGTATCGCCGGCACTTAATCCCGATTATTTTATTAAGCATTTTTATTTACAAGCAGATATTTATAGCTTAAAGCAAGTAATGCGTTTCGACATTAATACCGGTATAGGCTACAATACATCAAAACTTAAGCAAACAATTTCGAGCGGACTATTTCCTCAATTACATATCAGAGAAACAGGTTTTACAGATATTAATGTATTACCATCGGTAGAACGATTAGCCGATTTACATGTAGAAATTATTCGCACACGAGGCGGTATTAGCAATGTAGCCTGCTTGTGTTTTTCAAATAAAATGGTTGCGAGAATGAACTATTTAATCCGCACCAAATTATTTCCACACAAACAACACACCCTCCACCCCGGCGAACCGCTTATGATAATACAAAACAACTATGCTTATGGTTTTGCCAACGGCGATATTGTAGAAGTACACGAGGTTAGCAGCAACACCGAAAATCGTGCAGGCATTACATTCAGAGAAGTAACAATAAAAGGATTTAATTATCAAGGAGCTTTTATCGAAAAACTATTAATTATTGACGATTTACTTCACAACAACGAAACATGGATTGGCAGCGAAGCAGAAAAAGCTCTTATGCGTGATTTTATTATCAGAATGAGTAAACAAGATATTTCTCCCGGTTCACAAATATTTTACAAAACACTGCAAACCGACAAATATTTGAATGCTTTACGTGTTAAATACGGCTATGCATTTACTACACACAAAGCACAAGGTGGCGAATGGCAAAATATTATAATTGTGCTTGAACCGGTATTGTTTATTCAAGACCCCGAATTTATTTACCGATGGGTATATACAGCAATAAGCAGAAGTACAAAAAACGTATATTTATTAAAAAACAGATGTATTTACTAAAAACCTTTAAATTATGGATGTAGTTTTGAATACATACGGAACTTACTTAACAAAAGAAAACGATACTTTTGTAGTATTACACAAAGATGGTAAACAACGCCTTGATCCTGAAAAAATTCGTTCGATTAGTTTAAGCAAAGGAGCTCAAATAAGCAGTGATGCAGCCTTATTGGCAATTCAAAATCAAATAGATGTTTTTTTTGTAGATAAAGGAGGCGAACCTGCCGGCAGAATTTGGAGCAATAAATATGGCTCTGTATCCACAATCAGACGAAATCAACTCGATTTTACCTTTAGCAAACTAGCTGTAGAATGGATAAAAGAAACACTTATTCACAAACTTGACAATCAAGTAGCTTTGATGCTGTCGTTTATGCCACACAACGAAATACTAAAAAATAAACAAAACACGGCAATAAGAAAAATTACCGATTATAAAACTAAAATAGAGAAAGCAGACGGAATGGTAGTGTCTGATATAGCTAGCTCGCTTCGAGGATGGGAAGGAGCTGCATCCAAAGCTTATTTCGGAACAATAGCTATTTTCTTGCCCGAAGGATATATAGTAAACGGGAGATCGCAACATCCGGCTACCGACATTTTTAATTGCTTACTAAACTACGGATATGGAATACTTTACGGAAAAATTGAAGGAGCTTTAATTAAAGCAGGTATCGACCCTTATGTTGGTGTAATGCACCGAGACGACTACAACAGACCGGTACTCGTGTTTGATGTTATTGAAGAATTTAGAGTATGGATAGATTATGTAGTAGTAAGCCTGTGTATGCAAAAAGTGGTAAACGAAGATTGTGTAAGCATTGCAACAGACGGAGCCTATTGGCTCGAAGGATTGGGTAAACGAATATTAATACAAAGTATAAACGACTATTTAGACGAAGTAATTCTAATGAACGGTATAGAAAGATCAAGACTATATCATATACAATTATATGCAAACAATTTAGCACAAAAATTCTTAAAATATAAAGCATCATGACTGTATTAGCCGGTAAAAATATTACACAAGCAGGAGACAAACTCAACAAAGTGGATATAGAATATCTTTATAAAGCTATAAGTAAACCTAAGGATGAACTAGCCACAGCAATACGAAGACTAAGAATGCTAAACACAATAGACAAGAAATCTTATAGTATTCATAAAAAACAACTCCCCTACATTACTTGCGGTATCTTTAACCCACCTATACGAAGAACCGAAAACTTTGCATTTATACAATTCTTTATTGTTGACATCGATCATTGTGCCGAAAAAGGTATTAGTATTGGTGGACTTAAAGAAAGACTAAAACAAGATAAACGTATAGTGCTAATATTTATCAGTCCCGGAAACGATGGACTTAAAATTATGTTTAAACTTGACGAAAAATGTTACGATGCCCAAAAATATTCATATTTCTACAAAATCTTTATTAATGCTTTTGCTAAACAAAACAATCTAATACAAGTAATTGATAATAAAACTTCTGACGTTACAAGAGCTTGTTTCTTTAGCCACGATGCATTTGCTTATTATAACCCGAATGCCGAAACTATTATTATGGATAAATGGGTAGATTTTTCAAACTATAATAATGTAAAAAATACAATTAGAGAAATAGAAAAAGAAAAGCCTATTGACACAGATAATAAAGATATTTCTAATAATAATTTAACTAACGATGTTTTAAACGAAATCAAGAAAAAACTAAACCCGAATGCGAAAATAAAAAAACAAAAAAATATTTATGTCCCCGAAGAATTAGAAAAAGTAATTGATTCAATCAAACAAAAAGCCCAAGAATTAGAGCTTAATATTCAAGAAATAAGAAATATAAATTATGGAAAAAAGTTCATCTTTAGCTTTGCACACAAAATGGCAGAAATTAATTTGTTTTACGGCAAACATGGTTTTAAAGTAGTAAAATCACCAAAAAATGGAACCGACCCTGAACTAAACGATATTGTTTATATTATGATGTGCGATTTGTTTTACTAAAATTTTTGTACCTTTAAGATCAAAATACAGAACACTAAACCTAATGAAAAAAACGCCCGAAATAGACTTTGTAAAAAGGGTAAGATTGATTAAAAATGCCGGCATAGACGGCATTAACGCATTAGATGCAAGTTTGGTAAACGACAGTATAGAAGAATTACCCCAAAGGATTAAAAAAGCACTCGGAATATTCGAAAAATACGAAACAAACCCACATAATATGTTATTTTTTGTAATGTACGATATCGAAGATAATAAAGTACGCACACAAATATCAAAATATCTTGAGCGTAAAGGATGTGTAAGAATTCAAAAAAGCATTTTTTTGGCAGAAAAACCTCGCAAGGTTTATAACGAAATACAAGAAACATTAAAAGAAGTAAACGAGTGTTACGATAATCACGACAGCATTTGCTTAGTTCCCATTTCTACCGACCAACTAAGAGCAATGAAAATTATCGGACAAAATATAGATTTAGACTTTATTTCGGGAAACATAAATACAATGTTTTTCTAGAATAGAAAATAATGTTCTTTGAAGTATTGGAAAATTAATTATATTGCAATAAATTTGCACCCGCTAAAATGAGACGTATTTTTTTAATAAAAATTAAAAACACACCCAACTTGCAAAACGCAACAAGCTCTTTGACTGTTACTTACAAAATTAGCTATAGGAATACATTTACCACCTGAATAAGGATTGAGAC
>JAQVOJ010000085.1 GCA_028702675.1 Bacteroidales bacterium | reverse complement strand
TTAATATAAATTCACAACAAATTACTGTAAGAAATGAAAACCAAGGTCGAGCATAAAATATTTAATAGTAAAAATAATATTGAATTTGTAATTATATCATCATATGTTACTATTCATTAAAACTATACCACTATTATTCATCAAAAGTATACCATTAAATCAGAGCTTCAATTTGCCTTTCTATCATTTATCCATTTTTATAAATACAAGCATCTCGCTACCTGTATTTACGTTAATTCAGGTAGCTAATATACGTATTTTTTTAAGACTCACGTGAATAACTTAATTTATTATCTTTACCAAACCCTCCAATCAAACTCCAGATTCTCCCTAATAAAACGTGAGCTCGACCTAAAAATCATAAAGCCCTCCTACCACCGTCATAGCCACCCGAAATCCAATCCTCGAACTACTTTTATTTTCATTATAAATGGTTCGAGTTCCGGGCATGATATACACGGCAGGGTCGGCCCATGAGCCTCCTTTAACCCCACGGGCGGGTTGCATTTTGTCTAATACCTTGGCATTGTGCATGGCTTGTTCGGCATAGCGTGTCAGGTACCACCTGTCGAGTTCATTCAGCGAATCGCGAATCTCAAAACCGTATTCCATTTGCTTGTACACTTTTTCGAAAGCGGTTTGCGCATCATCGTTGGGCAGCACCCTGTAGGTATGATCCATCACTTCGTACTTGTTTAACACCCATTCAGCAACATTTCCTGCCATATCGTACAGTCCTTTTTGATTGGGAGGATAGTGTTTTACCTCAGAAGTATGAAAATAACCATCATCATCAAATGATTTATGCCACACGTTGTTCTGGTCGCGTATAGTTCCAAAATTGGCAAGATATTCTCCCTTTTTATTGGTTGTGGTCTGTCCTTCCCATGTATATATTTCTCTATTAAATCCTTCATCATCTCTAAAACATGCTGCATACTCCCACTCAGCTTCGGTGGGAAAGCGAAAATTAGGATACAATATTTGCATATAATACCGATTTGAAGAATCCTGTAAAAGCTCGTCTGTAGAGAAATAATAAGAGCGTTTTTTCAATACTTTTTCGGCAATAAGAATGTCTTCGTTCAAACGATCGGTTCGCCATTGGCAATAAGCAGCAGCTTGAAGCCAGCTCACGCCCACCACAGGATAATTGTCGTAAGCAGGGTGCCAGAAATACATCTTTGTCATAGGTCCGTTATATGAATACGAGAAATCGTTAACCCAGCACAAAGTATCCGGATAAACAGCAATACTTACTTCTTTTAACTCCATACATTCAGATATATTCCTGTCCCAAAGCAAAGATGAATCATTCGTTATTGTATCACTAAAATTTATTCTATACAATGAATCGTTTAATTCTTCGTATTGATAAGTATAAATCAGTTTACGCGTATCTATTTCTTTACGCCGATAATAGGATTCGTTTACGGGATAATACAGTAGAGAATCAAGCACAATATCCCTCCAATCAATCGGTATTTCTTGATTGTATTGCCCGTTAGGCAAACGTTTTTCGGGATAATGCTCTGCCAGTATATCCATAGCTACTCTTACTTTAACCCAGTTTACAAACTCACGGTATTCGGCGTTGGTTACTTCGTGGTCGCTTATAAAGAATGAACTTACTGTAACCCTCATTGGGAGGTTACCGACCAACAAAGTTGAATCTTTATCACAAAAAGTCATCTCCTGAGCTGATCTACCATTGGTGAATGTACCACCGGGAATAAATTTCATTCCTTCAAAATGCTTTCGGGCTTTTTTAGGGAGACTCTTGTATCCCTGATATTTAGGTTCTTTTACTCTTTCAAGAGCTTTATCATCATAATTCCATCCTGTATCTTGAGCGTAAAACGAAATATTTGTAACACAAAGAAAAACTGCCGCAAGAATATATAATAAGATATGTTTAATCTTAGCCATTTCAGTTTATTTATGATAAAGGTAAAAACAAATCTATTCCCAATTGCAATTTTGGAGTTTCAAAGAAATTATCTTTTAATACGTCGGTAAACCTGTATGTAGCTTTAACAGCAAACCATGAAAAACCTATACGTGCCATAGCTTCAAATTCGTTAAGTTTATGTATATGTCTTGTTACAGTACGCTGATATTCATTATCGGAAGAAATTCCTGCATGAGCATAGTAATAAGGTATATTGTAAGTACCTCCAATATCAATAAACATTCCTCGATGTTTATCCTTACCTGCTAAAGTTGGAATAAATCGGAAATACATTCCAAAAGCAGCATAAGCCCCAAAGTATCGTTCTTTGTCGAATCCGTCTTCAGGATCTGAAAATTTAGTCCACTGCAATTTTAAGGGGCACATTTTAAAGCCCATTTGTGCTCTATTAGCCAATTTAAATTTACTTTCGTAAGAGTATATATCAATTGTGATATTTGATGCAAAATTCTTGTCATCATCAATTAAAGCAGGAGAGTAAAAACTAATTCCCGAACTTATATCAAAAGCATCGTAGCTGGCAATGTCTTCAATTGTATAACTCGGAGAATCAAAAGAATAAATAGAAAAATCTTTAATTACAGATTCATTCTCCACAGTGATATCAGCCCAATCTTGTCTGTAATAATAAGCATCAACTTGAATTGTATAATCACCATAGTCTAAATCTGATAATTCGTAGCTGCCATCTGCCGCTGTCATTGTTTCCATATCAATATCATCACCCCACAAGTAAATATCGGCACATTGCACAGGTTCACCTGTGTCGATATCAATAACTTTACCACTAATTTTGTATTGTGCATTCATAATTGACGAAGCAACAATGATTAAAATAAATAAACTCAATGCTTTTTTCATATTTTTTTGTTTTAATAGTATATAACAATCATTTTTAGTGATTTAAAACTAATAAATAATAATTACTCCACCAAAGAAAAAGAAATATATATAAACTATCCAATTAAACTATAAAATCAACGACTAACAAATCAGAATAATTTTTCAATGAGATAAAATAATTATTATCAAAAAAACAAATTTCACAAAAAGTCTATAATTATTGGCTAATTATATAATACTACAACATTCCCCTCTCCTTCTTAATATTATCGTAGGCATCAACAACTTTTTGAAATTTTTCTTTTGCTGCTTTTTGAACATCTTCGCCAAGGTGGGCAACTTTGTCGGGATGATATTTTACTGCCATTCTGCGATATGCTTTTTTAACCTCTTCGTCGCTGGCGTCTTTTGATATTTCAAGGATTTTGTAGCTTGCGTCATGATCTTTCACAAACATATTCTTTACCGACATAAAATCTTGTTCACGTATTCCCATCAATTTGGCAATTCGTTCGATTGTAGCAACTTCGTTTTTATCTACAAATCCGTCAGCATTTGCAATTCCAAACAGATAATGCATTAATTGTAGTCTGCTGGCAATATCCATATTAACTCTAAGTTGGCGACATACATCTTCAACCGGCACATCTTTTTGCAATATTTCCCTAAGCATTAATAAGGCTTCCTTTGCCTTTTCTTCACCAAAATTGGTAACTAAAAAACCTTTAACGTAATCTAACTCAGATTTTTTAATTTTCTGATTAGCTTTCATCACTACTGATGAAATTACGAGCAAAGAAACAGCAAAATCACCTTGTCGTGTAATTCTACTATTTTGTTTTACTTTAGATGAACTATCGTAAACACTTCCTATTAGAAAGCCAACAATACCACCGATGGGCCCTCCAAAAGCCCAACCAAGTCCACCACCTATCCATTTACCGTATTTAGCCATTGTAAAATGATTTAATTGCATTTAAAACTTGAGGAATCAGCATTTCTGTTCCGTTATTAATAATTATAAAATCTGCTATATCAAGGTATTTATCATAATTAACTTGAGAGTTTATTCGCTGCAATGCTTGATTTGAAGTAATTCCATCACGTTGCAAGAGTCTTTGGACACGTTTTGAAATATCAGCTGTAACCAATCCTACAACATCTATGTGCTTTATCAAGCCAGATTCAAAAACCAATGCAGATTCAAGCAAAGTAAATCGACAATTTTTGAAATTATTTCGCCAATTCAAATAATCATCAAGAACTACAGGATGAACAATAGAATCAACAATACTTTTAGTATCTTCATTGTTGAACACTAATTGTATCATTTTTTGCTTATTAAGCTTTCCATCTTGATAAATATTGTCTCCAAAATTTTCTACTAAGCCATTAATAATTTTATCATGCTTATCTATCAGAAATTTAGCTTTTAAATCGGCATTATAAACAGGGATACTCATAGCGTTATAAACCTTACATATCTCTGATTTACCGGCAGCTATACCCCCTGTAATTGCCCAATGCTTCATTATAGAATTTGTTTTAGAGAAATTATCATAAAATCATTTTGCGATTATTTGATTTCTTCAATAATGTAACGTACTTCGCTAGGATTTAGTCTAACTTCACTAATGTCGTTTAGTGTATCTTTTAAACTAAGTTTAATTTTACCATTAGCAGCAGACATAAAATCAGCAACCACGGTAAAATCTGCATTTGTAATCTCACTATATTTACTAACCGGCACCCTAAAAATGATATCTACATTTTGTGGAATTAATGTGATACTTTTATCAGCAGGCAAATTAGTTACTTCTATAGTAGAAGAAACAAGCTTTTCACTAAATTTTTCACTAAAAATACTAATATCAACAGACTTGTTATTACTTTCAATATTATCGTTTAGTTTTAAATCAACAGTTTTGCTAACAATTCCCTGCACAGTTCCAAAATTATGATACTTTGTCTTAACAAAATCGGTATTTTCAATAATATTTTTTGCTCCACTAATTATAATTGAATCAGGCTCAACTTTAAGTTTATCTGTTGCCATAAATCTATTGTCGAAATTGTATCCGATATTTGCAATTACAGGTACTTTTCTTGAAATTATATTGGAATAATCAAAATATACCGTATCGGGATTAATATCTAATAAGCTTATTTCCTTATTAAAACGAGATTCGAGACTACCTGAAAACTGATTTGTAGTAATATAATAAATATCTTGATTATTAGAAACCTTATTAAGCTGATAGTTTTTAAGGTCAATTACAACAGGGATTCTGTTTTTTTGTACTTTTAATTGCAATAAATGATAACCATATCCACTTACGCTAAGATTGATTTCGGTGAGCAAATCATTTTTTAAGGCTTTTTGTTCTGGTAAGTTTTTAAATCGAATGCTTAAATTAACAGTTGTTACATAAGTTTGGTCTAGTGCATTAAAAAACCAAAGCAATGCTGCAACTATCAAAAAAATTGCAAAAACTATTAACTTGCGGTTATTTAGCAAGCTACTCAACCATTGCTTAAAGCCATGGCTAATATTACCTGCTTTATTTTTATTCACAATTTACTTGTTTTGCTGTTGCATATTTCCAGGACTTGTAACTATTGCTCCTTTATCAATTCTAATTTTAACATCTTTGTCAACTTCAAGTAAGACGCTTGTTTCTTCTACACTCAAAATTATTCCGTAAATACCTCCTGTTGTAACAACTTTATCGCCAGCTTTAAGGCTTTCACGAAATTTTCTGGTTTCTTTTTGTCTTTTCATTTGTGGTCTTATCATAAAAAAATAAAAAACCACAACTATTAATACTAAAAAGATTAAAGAACTGTAAGGATTACTTCCTTCTTGCGGGGTCATTAATAAAACATTCATATACATATAAATTTAATTGGTTTCAATTTGACATCTTATTCTTAATTCAATAACATTTGGCTGAGTATTACAATAAACCTTTACGGTTTTAGCTTGTTCTCCTGAACGACCTGCACTATCGAATACCACTTCTATAGTCCCTTTTTGTCCGGGCTTAATCGGCTCTTTACTCCATTTTGGTGTTGTGCAACCACATGAAGCTTTTACGTTTGATATAACAAGGTTACTATTACCTGAATTTGTAAATACAAAAGTATGAGCTACTTTTTCGCCTTGAATTACTGTTCCAAAATTGTACTCAGTATTCTCAATATCAAATACAGGTAATGCATCCATGTCTGCTTCACCATTTGCAGTATTAGGATTCATTATATTAAACTCTTCTACTTTGCTTTCTTCTTTCGGTTTATTATTGCATGAATAAATAATTACACCAATACAACAAATCATCAATAATAAAAATCTACTTTTCATTTCTCTCTATTTTTAAGCTCACAAAAATAACACTTTAAAATTAGAATACCTACAAAGAATCTTCGAGTAAACCCCTTCCTCTTTTATTTAAATTATTGTTCTGCTTCATTTCTATATAAACATTGTCGAGAACACCATTAATAAATACGCTACTTTTTTCTGTACTATAACACTTTGCAATATCTAAATATTCATTAATAGTAACTTTAACAGGTATTTGTTCCATATAATTAAATTCCACTAGAGCCAAATGCATTATCAATCTATCGAGTAATGCAATTCTTTCAAGTTCCCAATTTTTAAGAAACCTTTCAATCAACTCATCATACTCCTTTGATTTAATAGTTGCCATTTCTAAAAGTCTATGAGCAAAAACCTTATCTTCTAAATCTCTATACAAAACAATTAGATTATTCTCTGTATTAGAATTTTTGCCAATTTTTCTGATTACAGAAATAATGATGCTAATAGTAAATTCTAAATCATCGTTCCAGAAAATTGATTTTTCCTCTATAGCCTCGTCTATGTAGATATTCTCTGAAATAAAATTATTCAAAACATAAATTAAAATATCTTTATCATCATTAAAACTTCTTTTTTCGAGGTTTATATATTTTCGGTAATAATCATCCTCTTTTAACGATTGCCAAATTTGTTTTAAGATTTCGGGATGAGAATTCCATGAATAATCTTCGCTATTAATATATTGTTTAAACTGATTATGGCTCTCAAGAATCTGTAAAATCTTGTTATTAATAAAACTTTCGTTAATATCTGTATCGTCGTCAGAGGGTATAAATTTTTGCTTAGCAATTTCAATTTTATCTTTAGCAAAATATCGAAGATCAACTAATAACATTGAAATATAAAAAAACAAATCAAGTGATTTAGCTATACTCTTATCAAGTTCAGCTATTGATTGTTTTAAATTCATATCAGGCCTTTGAGAATAGGCATAATATGCTTGTAATACTTTTATTCGCAATAATCTTCTACTAACCATTAAAAAGAACTTTTATTGGGTGCAAAAATATATAAATATTGATAAGTACAAATATTAAAATTTGATTTTAATGTAAAGTTTTTGCATTATTTATTTTTTTAGCAAAAAAAAGATTTTATTTTTGTAGTAAGGAATAAAATTTTTTGGTTTATGCAAGACAATGAAAGAAAACGCAGGGACGAGATTTATTCTATCGCTATCAAAGCCGGTAAAAGAACCTATTTTTTTGATGTAAAAGAAACTCGTAGAGGCGACTATTACCTTACTCTTACCGAGAGTAAGAAAGTTTTTGACAGAGAAGGTAACTTCAGGTACGAAAAACACAAAATTTTTCTTTACAAAGAAGATTTTGACAAGTTCTCTGAAGCTTTAAGTAATAGCATTAGCTACATCAAAGAAAATGCACCGGAAGTAGATTTCGATGAATCAGCCTCATTTAAACGGCAAGAAAAAACAGAACAAGAAAAAGATACTTCTGATTTTTCTGATGTTAAATTTGAAGATTTAGACTCTGACAAAGAAAAAGAAGAATAGTGTTTTTCTGCTTTGGGTAGAACTTCCTGCTTTATGAAACAATAGTTTGTATCATTAATTTGTTATGAATAAATTAGTATATTGATTTGTTCTAAATATTTTATTTCGTATTCTTTGAATGCGTCTTTTTTATTACTATCAATATCTAAAACCCCAACTATCTCATCATTCCTGTAAACCGGTATCACAATCTCTGATTTTGACAAAGAATTACAAGCAATATGACCAGGGAAAAGCTCTACATCAGGCACAAACATAGATTTTTTCCGATTTATTGAAGCCCAACAAACTCCCTTATCTTTTTGCAATTTTAAACAAGCAATTGGTCCTTGATAAGTAGAAACTAATAAATCGTTATTATCATCGAGTAAATAATATCCTGTCCAAAAATAATGATCTATTTTGTGGTGCAATAAAGCGCATACACTAGCCATTCTACTCTGAGGATTATTGGTTTGTGCAAATAAAGACTGTAATTGCTCAATAATTCTTAAATATTTTTTTTCCAAATTTGTCATAACTTAAACTTTTTTGTAAATAATTTGTTATTAAAAGAATCAAAAATAATAAAATATGAAAACTCTTAGCATCATTTTCATTTTAATAACTACAGTATTTTTAGCTAATGCTCAAAGCTCGTTTTATGAACTGGAAGCTAAAACAATTACAGGCGAAACTGTTAAGTTTGAATCTTTTCAAGGAAAAAAGTTACTTATTGTAAATACAGCATCAAAATGTGGCTTTACTAAACAATACGAAGATTTGGAAAAACTATACAAACAATATGGTGGAGATGACTTTTTAATTATTGGATTTCCTGCAAATAATTTTATGAATCAAGAACCCGGTACAAATGAAGAGATTATGCAGTTTTGCTCAACCGAATTTGGAGTTACTTTCCCAATGATGGCTAAAATCTCTGTTAAAGGAGACGACATTCACCCTGTATATAAATGGCTTACTGTCAAAGAATTGAATGGTGTAATGGATAGTGAAGTTAAATGGAATTTTCAGAAATATTTAATAGACGAAACCGGAAATTTGGTTAAAACATTAGGCACAAGAGTAAATCCAATGGATGAAGAAATTATTGATTTTATTACAAACTAATTTAGAAATGTATAAGTCAACCCTAACTGGCTAAAATCTCAAAAAAAACTGAAACAATGCATATTATTTAAATATTTTATTTATTTTTGTTATAATAAATATTTAAAACTTAAAATTGTTTATATGAAAACAATCTATACTATCATTGTTTCATTAACTATATTTTCGTTGACATGTAATGCTCAAACTATAAAAAACTCCGGAGCAAAAATCAATGTCCCCGATGGTACGCATTTGGTTTTTCATGATCTTTACAACTCTGGCACTGATGCATCTTTTTATTATAATACAAGTTTGTCGGTTGCGGGTAATTGGACTAATATATCCCCTGCCATATTTTCGTCGGGTGCAAATGGTAATGTTACTTTTAACGGTTCATCTTTGCAAACAGTACAATCAGGCGGAAGTGCTTTTGGGGATGTAATTATAAATAATGATGTTGTTGGGGATTATGCTATTGAACTTACAGATAATATGATTATTTCAGAAAATCTTGATTTAACTTCAGGTATAGTTAATGGCAACGGAAATAAAGTTGTAATTCAAAATGGAGCTACAAGTAGTATTGGAAATATCAATAGTTTTGTTGATGGACAAGTAGAACGCACAGGCTCAACTGCATTTATATTTCCGACCGGTAATATTAACCAAAGAGATTTAAACAACGATTCTTCTAATGAAGATTACATAGTATGGGCTCCAATAGAAGCGTCTCCTCAATCCTCAGCAACTGTAACTGTATCTTATTTTTTCGATAATCAAGGAATGCCCGACTGGTGGGAACATGGTGGGAATATGGATGAAACACTTCATCACGTAAGCGACAGAGAATATTGGACTGTTAATTCTCCTGTTACTTTAACCAATGTTACTTTGTATTGGAAAAACAATGATCATGTAGGAGAAATATGCATCCACAGCCTTTGTGATGGCAATGAAGCAAATTATGACCCTTTTGATTTATCGGTTGCTTATTGGAACAATATGTGGGTTGACGCAGGAGGTACTGCAATGGGAAATCATGACATTGGCTCAATTACTGCCGGACCTATACCTTTTTCGGCTAAAGGCTCAACATATATTACTTTAGGCTCAAAAGAAGACATTGATCCTTTACCTGTAGAATTAATGAGATTTTATTCAGAATGTATCGATAATACTGTTGTTTTACATTGGCTTACTGCTTCTGAAATAAATTCAATGAGTTATATAGTCGAAAAATCCTTAGATGCTAACAATTTTGAAGAAATAGGATACATCGCAGCAGCCGGAAATAGTAATGAAATTCTTTCTTACTCATTTATTGATGAGATAAACCAAAAGCAAACAAAATATTATAGATTAAAAATTGTAGATATAGACGGTACTTTTGAATACAGCAATATTATTAGTGCAAATTGTTTTGTAAATGAAGCTCCATCAATTATGGTTTATCCAAATCCTTTTAAGAATTTTGTGCATTTTAAAGGAGAAAATCTTGAAAGCGAAGATACAAAAATTTTGATTTACGATATGCTCGGAAGACTAATATATTCTCATCAAACAGAGAATTCATTTGGTAATTTTACCACAGAAATTGATTTATCAGAACTATGCCCCGCAATGTATGTAGCTAAAGTTATATGCGGAGATTTTACCAAAACTTTTAAAATTGAAAAACATCAATAATTATTTTAGAAGCTTACGCAGATTCATATAGTACCTGAAGTAAATATTGCATAGACACATAATATTTTGAATAGTTCTCTTTAATTTACATATATGTATATCTATATTATTAGGGTTTAGATTATATAATTAAAAATAATTTATATTTAGATATTTCAACATATGTATTTTTTCAATATATTTGCTACAATATATTAATATTCAATTATGAAAACAACCAATACTTTTAGATTAGTGATAATAGTCATTTTTGCTTTATGCAGCAATTATATACATTCGCAAGGTGTTGCTATAAACAAAACAAATGCATCTGCACATAGCTCAGCTATGCTCGACATTAGTTCGGATAATACAGGACTTCTAATTCCCAGAATATCCATTTCTAACCTTTCAAACTCTACTCCCATTGATTCTCCTGTAGAGAGTTTATTAGTTTACAATACAAATATCACAACTGGTAAAGGATACTATTTCTGGACGGGTAGCGAATGGGTTCGATTAACAGTAACAAACGACCTTAATTTTGTGCAAGGCTCCGGAAATGCCACCGAAGTAGCTTTTTGGAACAACAGTAATACATTAAGCTCAAATAGTAATTTGTTTTGGGATAATGTAAATGGATATCTTGGAATAGGAATTAATACCCCCACTGCTCCACTATCAGTATTGGGTAATCATGAAAACTATGTCGGTATTTTTGTTAATCAAAACACCACTGCCTACGATGCAACAGGAATAGTAGGAACGTCTAACAGTGTTGCCGCAAACGGTATTGGAGTATCCGGTGATGGTGGATGGGTTGGTGTTATGGGTAGCTCACTAATAGAAGGCAGTGGTGATAGAATGGGAGTTTGGGGATATGCCAACGCAAATGCCGATTCAAAGATTGGCGTAAGAGGTAGTGCCGAGGGCTTAGGTACTAACTACGGAGTTTATGGTACAGCGAGTGGAGGATCAGAAAACTGGGCCGGATATTTTTTCGGTAACACCTATATTCACGGAAACCTAGGCTTAGGAGTCTCAAATCCGACAGCCCAATTGCACAATAATGGCACGGTTCGTTTTTCGAATTACATAAATGGCTATCTTAAGGTTGATAGTGAGGGGAATTTAGGTGTATCAACTGCTTCTCAATTATTTGCAGCGGGAACAGGACTAAGTTGGGATGGAAGTACTCTCAACAGTATCTGGACTGTGTCGGGAAATAATATTTACAACAATAATTCAGCATATGTGGGAATAGGAACAGCCACACCAACCAATGCCAAACTTCACGTAGAAGGCAGTGGTACTTACGATGCAGTGTTTCGCTTAAGAAATATTGAAGCACAAGGTGCCAATGTATTTTTTGTTGCCTCCAATTCAGATTGGACATTCGGTGCTAATAAACTGGGTATCGGGTTAGGAGATCCTTCTTCAACTAATGTAAAAATGACTGTTCAGGAAGATGGCAATGTTGGTATTGGCGTTACTTCACCGGCCTATAAATTAGACGTAAGCGGAACCGGTCAGTTTTCCGATCAGGTAACAATTCCCCTAACTCCAACTGCCGATGCTCATGCAGCTTCAAAAAAATATGTTGACGATCAAGTAGGAGCAGTTTTGCCTTCTAATAATGTTACCGGCTCCGGAACAGCAACTCGAGTAGCATTTTGGGATGGAGCAAATACTTTAAGTTCTAATTCTAATTTGTATTGGGATAATATTAATTCACGATTAGGAATAGGAATATCAAGCCCTGACTCAAAAGTAGAGATACGCCAAAATATGTCAGATTATACAACCGCTTTT
The DNA here is from genome assembly GCA_028702675.1 of Bacteroidales bacterium. Classification (GTDB taxonomy): domain Bacteria; phylum Bacteroidota; class Bacteroidia; order Bacteroidales; family ML635J-15; genus JAQVOJ01. Next base: position 71 of record JAQVOJ010000085.1, on the reverse strand, counting down.
TCGGGGGCTCATTTAAATATAGGAACAAGTAATACACTTGACAATACAGGCTTTGTTGGGATAACATACGA
>JAQVOJ010000084.1 GCA_028702675.1 Bacteroidales bacterium | reverse complement strand
TTAATTGTTTTTGCCCCCAGGCTACCTCCAAGCGATAAAATTACAGGGACTTTGTCATCTATTTCAAAATATTTAAAAGCTTCAGGAGTTTTTTCGGGTGTGTTAAGCAAATCTTCTCGAACAGGATTTCCTGTTTTACTAATTTTTTCTTTTGGGAAAAATCTATCCATATTATCGTAAGCAACGCAAATAGTATCAACTTTTTTTGCTAGCAATTTATTAGTAATTCCGGGATATGAATTTTGCTCTTGAATTAAGGAAGGAATATTATTTTTTACTGCCACTCTCAGTATTGGACCACTTGCATATCCTCCAACTCCAACTACGGCGTCAGGGTTAAAATCTTTAATGATTTTCTTAGCCATTTTAAGACTTTTAAGCAATCCGATAATAAATTTCAAAAGCTTAACAGAAGGTTTACGTGGAAATCCCATTACAGGCAGTCCAATAATTTCGTACCCTGCTTTAGGGACTTTCTCCATTTCCATTCTACCTAAAGCTCCAACAAAAAGGATTTCGGTATCAGGTTCTATTTCTTTCAATGCCTTAGCAATAGCAAGAGCAGGAAAAATATGTCCTCCTGTTCCACCGCCACTAATTATTATATTTTTTTTTCTCATTTCATTTCGTTTTTAACTTCGGGGCTTAGATTTTGATTTTCTATTTCATCTTTACTATTTTCTATAGCTTTAATTTTTTCTCTTTCCATTACCTCTCTACTCACACTAAGTATTACTCCAAATGCAAGGCTTGTAATGATTATAGAAGATCCTCCCATACTAACTAGAGGCAAAGTTTGTCCTGTAACCGGTATTATATTTACCGATACAGCCATATGAGCCATAGCTTGAAAGGACAACATTGCTGCTAATCCAATTGAGACATAAGCTCCAAATTTTCGATCAACTTTTCGTACAATGATAACCACCCTGTAGAACAGATATACAAACAAGCTGATTAAGAATAAGCCCCCGATCAGGCAACCATATTCTTCGATAATAATTGCAAAAATAAAGTCGGAGTATGGATGTGGCAGAATATTTCGTTGTACTGAATTACCAGGACCTTTTCCGATAAAACCACCAGTTGCAATGGCTATTTTTGATTGCTCAGCTTGAAAATTGCCCTCACTTTCTTCGTTAAAAAAATCTGTAATTCTTTGACTCCATGTTCCAACCCTACTAGTTTCGGGACTAATAAAGGCAACTGCAATAACCAATCCTCCTGCTACAATAGCTGAGCCTATTAACACTCCAATATATCTAATATTTACTCTGCCAATTATCATTAACACTACTGCAGTACCAAACAATAAAACGGCTGTACTTAAATCTGCGGGCATAATTAATCCACAAACTAAAATAATAGGGATGAATAATAAGCGAAATGCAGTTTTTAAATTTTTAATTTCTTTTTCTTTAATTGCAAGCACTCTAGCAAGATACATCATAAGCGCTAGTTTTGCGAAATCTGATGTTTGAAACGAAATTCCTCCTGGTAGCATTATCCAGCGTGAGGCTTGATTAAGGCTCATTCCCCAAATTAAAGTTACAAACAGTAAAAAAACAGCAAGATAATATGCCCAAAGCGATAGTTTACTAAAATATCGGTAAGGTATGCGATGAACAATAAAAACAATAAAAAATCCCATTAAAAGCAAAACAGCTTGCCTGAGCAAATAATGAGTAGCGTTGCCCCCCTGATATTTATATGCTAAAGTACCTGATGCACTATAAACAGACATTAATGAAAAAATAGCAAGTGCTCCAATTATTAACCAGATTACACGGTCACCTTTAATATTTCTCTTAAAAAACTCCAGCATTATAAATTACGCACTGATTGTTTAAATTGATTTCCTCTATCTTCATAATTATCGAATAAGTCAAAACTTGCACATGCAGGTGATAATAATACAGTATCATTTTTATCTCCAAGATAATAAGCAGTTTTTACGGCTTCTGCCATACTTTTTGTATCGACAATATTATCAACGATACCATCAAATGCTTTATGAATATTTTTATTATCAATACCTAAACAAACAATTGCTTTAACTTTTTGCTTAACCAAATCTTGAAGTATTGAGTAATCGTTGCCCTTATCGACTCCTCCAACAATCCACACTACCGGTCCGTTAACACATTCGAGAGCATACCATGCAGAATTTACATTTGTTGCTTTAGAATCGTTTATAAATTCTATTCCATGAACCTTAATAACAGGTTCTAAGCGGTGTTCTACATTTTTAAAGTCCATTAAACTTTCGCGAATGGTTTCTTTTCTAATTTGTAACACCTGAGCAGCAATACCGGCTGCCATCGAATTGTAGGCATTGTGTTTGCCTTGAAGTGCTAATTCTTGAATTGACATAGTTAATTTTATTTTATTTTGTTCTACAAATAGGATGTTTTCTTTATCTAAATAAGCCCCTGAATTTTTAGGCTTTTTTTCTAACGAAATTGTATGAATTTGTGCTTCAATATCATAATTATCTATTACAGCCATAGTAGCTTCATCATCAGTGTTTATAATAAAATGATCGTTTTTACTGAGGTTTTGTGTAATTCTAAATTTTGATTTTAAATAATTTTCAAATTTAAATTCGTATCTATCTAGGTGATCGGGAGTTACATTAAGCAAAACTGCAATATCTGCTTTAAATTTAAACATACCGTCAAGTTGGAAACTGCTTAATTCTAACACATAATATTGAAAATCATTATTTGCTACCTGCAATGCAAAACTATCTCCAACATTACCGGCTAAACCAACGTTCAGACCTCCGGCTTTTAAAATATGATATGTAAGTAAACTTGTTGTAGTTTTACCGTTTGAACCTGTAATACAAATAAGTTTTGCATTAGTATATCTAGCAGCAAATTCAATTTCAGAAACAATAGGAATTCCTTTTTCTTTAATAGCTTTAATTACAGGTACGTTGTCTGAAATACCGGGACTTTTGATTACTTCGCTTGCTTTTAAAATTTCATCTAGTGAATGTTTACCATTCTCGTATTTTATTTTTTCGGATTCAAGCATACTTTCGTATTTAGGCTTAATTTTTCCATATTCGGAAACCCATACATCGAAGCCTTTTTTTTGAGCGAGTATTGCTGCACCTACACCACTCTCACCAGCACCTAATATTGCAATTCTTTTATTCATGCTTATCTAAGTTTTAGAGTTACTATTGCAATTACAGCTAACATTAATGCTACAATCCAAAATCTTGCTACTATTTTTGGTTCGGGGTACCCCTTTTTCTGATAATGATGGTGCAAAGGCGACATTAGAAATATCCTTCTTCCTTCGCCATATTTTCGTTTTGTATATTTAAACCAAAATACTTGAATAATTACTGATATACTCTCCATAAAGAATACTCCACATAAGATTGGCAGTAATAATTCCTTTTTAATTATGATTGCAAATACAGCAATAATACCACCTATAGCAAGACTACCTGTATCTCCCATAAATACTTGTGCGGGATATGAATTATACCACAGAAATCCTATGGTAGCACCAATAAATGCTGCCATAAAAATTACAAGCTCCCCACTTTGCGGAATATACATTATATTAAGGTAATCGGCAGCAATAAGGTTACCCGAGACATATGCCAAAATTCCTAATGTTACCCCAATAATTGCAGAAGTTCCTGCCGCTAATCCATCAAGTCCGTCTGTAAGATTTGCTCCGTTCGACACAGCAGTAATAATAAGAATAGTTGCAATCACAAAAATTATCCATGCGAACTTATACTTTATACTATCGTCAAGGAAATTAACGAATTGCACATAATTAAACTCATTATCTTTAACAAACGGGATTGTTGTGCGAGTAGTTTTAATATCATGATAATAAACGTCTCCATCTTCGCAACTATAGTATTTAATATCATTTCCTATTATCTGCTGGTCGGCACTCGAAGGCTCTTGACATTTAACTCTAATCACAACATCGTTGCTATAATATAATGTTAGACCGACAATTAAACCAAGTACAACTTGTCCAAGAATTTTAAATTTTCCTGAAAGTCCCTTTTTATTTTTTTTAAAAACTTTAATGTAATCATCAATAAAACCTAAGGTTCCAAGCCATACAGTAGTTATCAGCATTAGTAACACATAAATATTGTCGAGTTTAGCCCAAAGAACAACCGGAATAATTATTGACATTAAAATAATAACACCACCCATTGTAGGAGTACCTTTTTTCTGTAGCTGCCCTTCTAGACCTAAGTCTCTAATCTCTTCGCCAATTTGCAATCTTTGAAGTTTTCTGATTATCTTTTTCCCAAACAACATTGAAATTATAAGAGAAGTAATTACTCCCATAGCAGCCCTAAATGATATAAACTCAACTACTCCGGCACCGGGCACATTTAATTCATCCAGATATTTAAAAAGATAATATAGCATTAGCAGATTGATTTAAATATTTCATTAATAATTTCCTTATCATCAAAATGATGCCTCACACCTTCAATCTCTTGATATGTTTCGTGTCCCTTACCGGCAACAAGAATTACATCATTAGATTTTGCCAACATTACGGCAATTCTTATAGCTTCTTTTCTGTTGATATTTGTGAGTACTCTATTTTTGTCTTTATCTTCAAAACCTTCTAGCATATCGTTAATTATTACTTGTGGGTCTTCGTTGCGAGGATTATCAGATGTTAAAATAAGTTTATCACTATACTTAGCAGCAATTTGTGCCATTATTGGGCGTTTGGTTTTATCGCGATTACCACCAGCTCCTACAACCGTAATAATTGAATTTTCTATATCAATTATTTCGGTAATAGTTTGCAATACATTTTCGAGAGCATCGGGAGTATGTGCATAATCAACAATTGCCGTAATTCCATTGTCGGAACGAATAGTTTCAAATCGACCTTCTACTGCTGACAATAAACTTATATATTTTAATACTTCGTTTTGATTAAATCCCAGCTGTATAGCTGATGCATATATAGCAGTAATATTACTTGCATTAAATTTTCCTATAAGTTTAACCCAAACTTCGGTATTATTAATTTTTAGGAGCATCCCTTCAAAATGATGCTCCAAAATTTTTGTTTTATAATCTGCAAACTGCATAGTAGAATAATCTAACTTTTTAGCTTTTGTATTTTGCAGCATAAGCTTAGCATTTTTGTCGTCAGCATTAACCAAAGCGAAAGCCTCTTTTGGTAATACATCAAAAAATGCTTTTTTAGCGTATAAATAATCTTTAAATGTTTTATGATAATCTAAATGGTCGTGAGTAAGGTTAGTAAATATTCCACCCACAAAATTTAAAGATGCCACCCTATTTTGATGAATAGCATGAGAACTTACTTCCATAAAACAAAATTCGCAGCCTGCTTCAAGCATTTGACTTAGCATTTTATTTATTGTAATAGCATCAGAAGTAGTATGTGTTGCCGGAATTTCCTTATCATTAATCAAATTTTTTATTGTTGACAGCAATCCGGCTTTATATCCCAATGCCCTAACAAGTCGGTATAAACTTGTTGCTATGGTTGTTTTACCGTTTGTACCTGTTACGCCTACGAGTTTTATCTTTTTTGAAGGGAAATTGTAAAATGCATCAGCAATTTTCGCTAATGCTACTGAAGAATCTTCTACAACAACCCAACAACAAGAATCAGAAGGATTTTCAGGCAAGTTTTCGCAAACAATTACATTAGCACCTCTTGCAATAACATCATTGATAAACTCATGCCCATCTGTTTGAGTACCTTTAACAGCAATAAACATATCGTTTTGCTCCACTTTTCTGCTATCAAAATGGATATTCCGGAAATTTTCAATATCCTTATTAATCAAGTTTATTGTATCTACATATTTTAATATTTCATGAATATTTTTCATCCCATAATAATTGTTACATAATTACCTTGAAATACTGGTTCTCCCTGCATAGGTTCCTGTCTGATAACTTTGCCTCTACCTTTGACTTTTACCCTAAGTCCAAATGATTCGAGCAACATAATTGCATCTTTTAGTCCCATTCCCCTCACATCAGGGATTGAACTTTTATCGCTATAACCTCTTATTTTATATTTTACATCGGTTTCGCCGGTGAGTGGTTCAACCCAATCGCAATCTCTAATTGAGTTTGAATTAGTATTAATGTTTAAGCACTTATAAACTTTATCAAGGTCTTTACGATTAGCTTTTTTAGCAACCGGTAAGTGTGCAATAGTTTCTTCGCAATTGCTCTGATAGAATTCAGGGTCTGTAGCATAAATTTTATCCGAAATTTCTTTAAAAACAGGGCCTGATACGGCATTTGCATAATACCCTGTTGTTTTGTCGGGTTTATTAATAACCACGATACATGAGTATTTTGGATTATCGGCAGGGAAATATCCTGCAAACGAGGCTTGATATTCTTTTTCGGTATCTCTCCCATAATTTACGAGAGCAGTACCGGTTTTTCCTGCAATTTTGTAATTATCGTTTTTAAGATTTGTTGCTGTTCCCACTTCAACAACACCCTCTAGCATCCTTTTTGCCATTACGATTGTTTGTAATGAACAAATACTTGCATTGATAATTTCAGGTTCAAAGATTTTAATTGTTTCTCCTCTATATTTTAAACTTTCGGCAAATATTGGTCTCATCATTTTGCCATCGTTTGCTACCGCATTATAGAAGCACAATATTTGTAAAGGTGTAAGCTGCACTTCGTATCCTATCGACATTTGAGGCAAACTAAGTCCACTCCATTTAGGGTCTCCCGGATATCTTATACTAGGATTTGGTTCTCCGGCAATAACAACACCTGTAGGTTGATTTAAATTCATTTGATAAAGTCTGTCAACAAAGTGTTCTTGCTTATTTCTGTAATGATTATCAATTATTTTGCTTATCCCAACATTTGACGACACTTCGAATGCACGCTGAAGAGTAATTACACCGTATCCACCTTTATGGCTGTCTCTCATTATGTGATTATAATATTTTGTGGTTCCATCTTCGGTATCTACCATATCATTTGGGGAGGCAAGCCCATCTTCTAAAGCAACCATTACTGAAGCCAATTTGAAAGTTGAACCTGGATCGGTTAGTTCACCTACGGCATAGTTATAAGCTTCGATATAGTTACCACTCTCGGTACGTTTTAGATTAGCAATAGCTCTAACCTTTCCGGTTTTTACTTCCATTACCACAACAGAACCATGGTCGGCTTCGTGATATTTCAATCGACGTTCGAGAGCAGTTTCGGCAACATCTTGAATTGCAATATCTATTGTAGAAAACAGTTCAAATCCATCTCTAGGCTCAATCTGATTACCATCTTTTACAGGCATATACATACCACCAGCAATTCTCCGTTTTACGGTTCTTCCTTCAACTCCATATAATTCATTATCAAAAGCTTGCTCTAAACCTACAAAGCCCCTATTGTTTTCAGAGCTTATATATCCAATAGTTCTGCGGCACAAATCTCCAAAAGGCATTTCTCGTTTATGGTATTCAAAGTATAAAAATCCTCCTCCAAACTGGCCTCTACGTAAAATTGGAAAGTCCTGCATTTTTTTCAACACATCATAACTTACACTTCTACTTATTCGGTAGTATCTTGAGCCATTATCTCTGTATTTATTTAATTCATTTATAAAATCTTCTTTTGATTTTTCGGGGAATAATTGACTAAGACTATGAGCAAGGCTATCTTTTTTCGAGTTAAATATTTTATCCGAAATACCATCGCAATTCAAATCTATACCCACTTCGTAATAGGGTACTGATGTTGCTAAAACCTTACCATCGTATGCACAGATATCGCCACGCACAGGTTCAATAATATCCATCTTTGTTACTATTTCCTGAGCAGCTTTAATTTTTTCATCATCGAAAAAGAAATACAGAAAAACAATTCTAAAGAAGATTATTAATCCAAAAGCAAGTAACAACAGATATACCAGCTTAACTCTCCACAATATTTCTTTACGAGGCGTCATTCACTTTCTTTTTTTGGATAGTATATTTTTCCGGGTGGAACAGGGGATTCTTTTAATTGCGAACCTTTTTCTTCTAACATTCTCAAAAGCTCACTTCTTCTGCTATTACGCATTAACTTAGACTGGATAGTAATTTTCTCTGCTCTTAATTCCTCAATTTCTTTTTTTGTTTGTTCGGTTTCGCGAAACACTCTTTCGGCATGATATCGGTTAGAAATATAAATGAGAGCTATTAAGGCTAAAAGGATGATATAAGGCATTTGTTTTCGCACAAAGTCGCTTGCCAAAACCGAACCATTTAGCAAACCTTGCAAATTTCGTTTGATGTCTCTATTTCGTTTATCAGTTGCCATTTCTAATTCTTTGAGCTATTCTAAGTTTAGCTGCTTTTGCTCTACTGTTTTCTCTTATTTCTTCCTCTTTTGGGACTACTACTTTTCTGCTTATTACTTTAAATGGGGTAAGTGGTGTTCCGTACATATCCTTTTCTACGACACCCTGCAAATTTCCGCTTTTCATTATTCGTTTTACCATTCTATCTTCGAGCGAGTGATATGAAATAACCACTAATATTCCACCATCAGCAAGTACATCAATCGAAGCCATAAGAAATTCTTCTAAAGCCTTTAGTTCATCGTTTACTTGAATGCGTAGCGACTGAAAAACCTGCGATAATGTTTTATTTCTTCTATGTTCAGGATATATAGCGTTAACGATGTTTACCAATTCATCAACGGTTTCAATTTTACTATTTTCTCTATTTTCTATTATGCTTTTAGCAAGCTTACGAGCTCCTTGCAATTCTCCGAATTTCCAAAATATATTGCATAAATCTGTTTCTGTGTATGTGTTAATTATTGAAATCGCATCTTTTTCCGCTTTTTGATTCATACGCATATCGAGATTACCTGAGAATCTGTAGGAGAATCCACGTGCTTCAGTATCAAAGTGGTGAGACGAAACTCCTAAATCGGCTAATATTCCGTTAACCTTGCCAATGTTTAAATATTCAATATAATTTTTTAGATATCTAAAATTACCATGAATCAGTTTTAGTTTTTCGCTAACAAATGCATTTTTCAGAGCTTCTTCGTCTTGATCAATTGCAATTAATTTACCGTTTTTGCTAATTTTTTTTAGAATTTCTTTACTATGACCACCTCCACCAAATGTGGCATCTACGTACACTCCATCGGCAATAATCTCAAGAGCCTCAACACTTTCGTTTAACATTACCGGATTGTGATACATATAATCTTGCTATAAATCTTCGTTAATAAAAAAATCTCCTCCTAAAATATCTTCTGCCATACTTTGAAAATCGGATTCATTAGTTTGATTTTTTTCGTAAGCACTCCTCTCCCATATTTCAATTTTGCCGTCTTGTCCGGCAAACATTAATTCTTTTGCTTGTTCGCCAAGATATTCAGCCAAACGTTTAGGGATAAGCATTCGATTATTACCGTCGAGCATAATTTCGGCTGTACCACGATAATACTCACGTATAAATTCCGAGTGCTTACGGTTAAACGGGTTTAATCTTTTCTTTAAAATATTTGTTTGGCGATCCCATTCCGATGCAGGATATAATACAAGACAATTAGTATAAATATCTTTTTTTACCACGAATCTATCGCGTTGTTCAGCAGGTAATTGTCTCATTAAAGCAGAAGGAATTAACACCCGCCCCTTGCTATCCAGTTTACATATGTATTCGCCTACAAACATTACGGTCATTTTTTGATTTGAACGTAAATTTAGACATTTTCTCCCACTTTATTACATTTTCACCCACTTTTTCCCACATTGTTAATAACTTTGATAATAAAAATTCTTATTTACCTAATTCTCAAGCCTTTACAATTTTACTTTTTTATTATTATTTTTGCAGGTAATTAACATATTTAGAGATGGAAACTGAACAATCTTTACGAGTAGATGTAAAAAAAGTAATAGCTTCAAAAAACCCTAAATTACTTAAACGAATACCATGTTTTATTATCAGGTATTTAAAGCGTATAGTTCATCAAGACGACATTAACGACTTTTTGAGCAGACATGGGCATAAAAAAGGATTAGATTTTGTAGATGCCATTATTAGTGATTTTAATATTAAAATTGAAACCTACGGAGAAGAAAATATCCCTACAACAGGCAGATTTATTTTTGCGTCGAACCACCCAATGGGCGGATTAGAGAGTAATGCTTTTATGCAAGTAGTTGCTAAACACTACAGAAACATTAAATTTCCTGTAAACGATATTATTATGAATTTAACTCCACTTCATAATATTCTAATTCCTGTAAATAAGCATGGAGCACAAAACAGGGATGCTGTAAGAAAACTGGAAGAGGAGTTTGCAGGAGATAATCAGATATTATTCTTCCCTGCGGGATTAGTAAGCAGAAAAATTAAAGGTAAGATAACCGATTTAGAATGGAAGAAAACATTTGTAAGTAAAGCTATTGAACATAAAAGAGACATTATTGTAGTTTACATTCACGGCAAAAATTCAAGATTTTTTTACAATCTTGCAAATTGTCGGAAATTTTTCGGAATTAAAGCCAATATCGAAATGCTGTACTTAGTTAACGAAGCTTATAAACAATACAATCGCACTATAAAAATCGTTTTTAGTAAACCTATCCCTTGGCAGGAATTAAAAGAAAAAGATAATGCCAAAATTTGGGCAAAGAGATTGAAAGAGAAGTGCTATGAGTTGGCGGATTTGTTGAAGTAAGATGTAAGATGGCAAATGTTAGATGTTAGATGTAAAATGTTAGATGTTAGATGTAAAATGTAAGATGTGGTAAATGTAAAATGTGGTGATGTTGATATTTGTGATTTTTTTTCTTTGCTATTTATCTTTATGTCTTAATTTTAGGGGAAATAACATTACAACTCTGAGGATTAATTAAATGAAATTATGAGAATTAAGAATATATATATACATGATTGGTTGGAACTCAAACCATACAGCAATCAAGTTGCCACCGATACCTACTATTTGCGTTTAAGTAATGAGGTAAAAAATGCTATTGTAAATAACAAAAATAAGTTTATATTACAAGTGTATTTAAATGAGAATGAATTAAATATATTATCGTGTTTTCTTACATCGTATTTCGAAGATATTATTTCAGAAACGAATATTTGGAACTCTTTTATAAAAGCCCATAAAAGGCTGTACAAGAAACAACTCCCCTTTTATATCTTGGATGAGTATTATGAAAATGAAATCAATCCTCAGGATATAATTTTTCTAATATGGTATTTTATAAATACAATACAACAAGAAAAATTTATAGCCCCATATAATGATTTTCTTATTGAAATAGGTAATACTATATTTGATATTTTTGATAATTCATGGGCATATGCACCAGAAAATACATATCTGAAGTCGTTTTATCAAATAGACAAAGATGAAAAAGACTTTTATGTTGCTCGTAAAATAATTGACACAGTATTGTTTAATACCTATCTGTTTTACCCCGACACATATTTAAAGCTTAAAGAACAGCAACTAGAAATAATTGAAAACAGTAAAGATGATGAGGACTTGATGATGTTTATGAATGAAAATAGAGATAAAAATCTTCATAATATACATACACGGTTACTTAGCTTTAAAGGTAAAGAATGGGTATCAGAAATAATAGATAATAAACAACTCAGCAAAGATTATTTAGAAATTTCACATAAAATTCAGGGGTTTTTCTTGTACAAAGGGCAGGACAATGATAATATTTTTATTGAGCATATTGCATCAAGCAAGGAATTTAATCTAACAAAAAAGTCATTTGATTATTCGAATACTTTAAAAGAATTAGATACAATTTTATTTTTGGGTATTGTTAAATGGAAAAATGAATGGTGGTTTTCCGGGGTGTTTTTCCAACATCCATATAATACCGATTTAATTATAGATGAAAAAAATTCATTAGAAAGTCTTTCATCTGTCAATTTTTTAGACCATGATAAAAAAGAGACTATGGATATACTTAAAAACCAATTATCAGCATTTAAAGATATTAACAATGGCTCACAAATAGCTTTTTTGCATTCAGAACAAATTGAACAGTTTGTCAATGATTACATTGAATTCTACAATAAAACCCTTAAACTAACAAAAAAAGAAATTAATGCAATAAAACAAAGAACAAATGAGAATAGTTGTTTTGGTTTAAATAATTCAAACTTCTCAGATATTTCAGAAACAGGTCTAGTTTTTTTCAATCCAAAAGCTGGTTTAGAAGTTGCAATGGCGATAAATTCCGCATTTCCATTACAATCAAACCCCTTTTTCAAAAAAGAAGAAAGTGAAGAACAGTTATTGCATCTATTAATGGATAAAAGCTTATCAACCGAACTAGTTATGTTTTGCATTGACAATTGTAAAAACAAGTTGTTATTTTTTAAACAGGGTGTTGGTAAAAAATACTTAGAGGATATTGATTTTCTGTTAAGATTCTGGAAATTAGATGGTTATTACACATTACCCCGAATTACCTATACCTCGAAAAAAAATTAACTGAAAGCATAAACAAGAATATTTGTGTTAATTAT
>JAQVOJ010000175.1 GCA_028702675.1 Bacteroidales bacterium | reverse complement strand
CCAATATCTGCAGAGGCAAGAAACATTGGCACTTCATCTCTATTTGCAGATACCTGAATAACAGATTCATGCAGCAAACCTTTCAATAATTCATTCCCTATTTTATCATTACTTATAACAAGAAACTTTGAATTAGCATGTTTTTCTCGTAAAAGTTTAAAAAAACTTACCATTTCATCTACCATATACCAAGTACCAAGAGAACCAAGGTAACACAAAACAATGTCATTATTATTAATCCCAAGTTTTTCTCTCGATTCTTTACGCTGCTGCTCATCTGGAATATTAAAATGGTTAAAATCTGCAGCACAAGGTATTACAGTAATTTTTTCAGCTTTTACGTGTATATTCTTCCAACTTAAAATCTCTTTTTTACCATTTTCGGTAAGCGAAATAATTGCATTACATTCTTCTAAATATTGCTTTTCTTTATTTTTAAAAAACTTATAAACGAGTTTGAATATAGGATTCTTTAGACTCCATATATTACCATCAACCCTTTCGTCTGCCCAAAAACCCCGCATATCAAAAACAAACTTAGCTTTTTGCCTCTTTACAGCCAGCATTCCTGCAAGAGGCGAGATATAGCTCCGACAATGAACAATGTCAAATATATTGTTTTTCATTAGACTCTTAACAGCATTCCTGAGTTTATAAACATCAATCAGAGTGGATAACACAGGGGGCTTCTTGGTGTACATTATAGGATTCCACCCGATATTGTTTTTGTTAAGGGTATTTAAAATTATTTCTTTGCCCTTGTAGTATCTTTCGGATTTTTCTGCACTTATGATTGTAATTTTATATCCTTGCTTTGCTAATCCAATAAGATAAGGAATTACTTGCGACTGACCCAAAGGATCAGTCATGCCGTCGTAAGATATGTACAGCACATTTTTCATAAAAAGCAAACTTAGTAAATAATTCTATGTTTTTGTATAGCTAAACTAAGACTAAATTTAATTTTTGAGATTAATAATACGAATTACCCATAAACATGAATACTGCTTTGCGCCGATGGTAAAAACTTTATTCCCATCCAAGCCATAAGCATTACCACAAAAGCAAAAATTAGAATATACAAGGCAATTTTATAATTTACGGTGTTTGGCTTCGATAATCTGAAATGAATATAAATTAAATAAATAAACCATGTAATTAATGCCCATGTCTCCTTTGGATCCCATGCCCAATAAGTGCCCCATGCAACTTTTGCCCATAAAGCTCCAAATATTAAACCCATAGATATCATACTAAATCCAGAATAAACCATAGTATCGGCACGTTTCAATATTAATGAAAGCTCAGATTTTTTACCGGAAACTAATTGGTAAACTGAAATAATTGCAGAAGCTGCAAGCAAACTATAACCCAACATATATACAATAACATGTGGCACAAACCATGCACTTTGCAAAGCCGGTGGAAGTTGCTTTACAAATAACTCAGGTTTAAATAAATTAATACACAAAAAAACCAAAGCCATAAAAAGGCTGTAAGTTACAAGCCAACGGTATCTCCATAGCGAATAAGTAATCCCTCCTAATAATGGTAAAAAGAATGCATACCAAAGTCGTGTTTCTCCAACAGTTCGCATTGGCGGGCGACCGGCAATTATCCAAATTAGAATCAGAATAATACCCATATAAATTACTGTTATCCAAGTCAATACTATACTTAGGGTAAATGTTTTCTTTTTGTTTTGCAAAAAACTGATAATAAAACTAATGGCAAACAAAGCAACACCTATAATATCGATTATTTCCAGAAAATTTTTACTCATTGCTTAGTTAAATTAAAATGTGTGCCAGTTACAAAAAGCAAAACTATACCGGCGAGCAGCATAAATATCCCTAAATAAACTACCGGCATCCATGGGTCTTTTACAATATTTAACACCGAAATATTAGAATACTTTCCTTTATCAATATCGTATGATTGTTGATAAACCAAATATTGCCCCAGTTTTGCGGGCTTGTTTACCTGAATAATTACATCTGAATTTGTACCATTCTTAGGATAATATCTTGCCCTTGTTGTGTATTTTTTTGCAGCCGGTGGCATAATTGAAATTTGTACACCTCTATGATTAAAAATATCTCGTAAATACATCTTGCTGCCTGTCGAAATCCAGAAAGTTGTGTCAATATTAGATGACATGTTTTTTAATAGGATATTTGTTGCTGAAACAGCTCCGGGAAATTCAAAGTTTATATATGAATTATCTTTTTTAACACATTCTAAGCATACTTCTTTAAAAGTAATTGTATAATCTCCATATTGAATATTATACGGCAAATTTGCAGTATCAATTTCTAACAGTTTAAACCTTTTTTGTTTGTCTATTTCTATTTTAATTAAAGGAAGATGATATTCGAGTTCGAAACTTTGCATTTCTAATGCAAAGTCTAATTCTACAAGTTCATTGTTTTTATTATAGGCATACCAAATCGGTTCATTTTGAATTAAAGTCATACGTAATTCTTTGTAATCACTCTGTCCGAATCCTGCCCCAAGCAATATAATAGTAATACCCAAATGATTAAAAACAAAGGCAATATTTCTAAAGCTAAAAACCTTCATACGCTTAGCAGTAGCCGCCATTAAAATTATCACAAGCAGTAAGCCTGTAAGATAAAACGTCCACGAGTTTTTTATGTTATAAAGCCAATGTATGTTTTTACTATTTTGATTAAACTCCTGAGGGATAATGCCAATTAGTATTAACAACACAGTAAAAAAACATATTGCCGGAACAGCTACTTTTACAGATGTAATAAATTTGAATGCTAAAGTTTTTCTAAAAATTATACCAATAATTATTAAAACTAAAAGCGTACCAACTAATAAAATAAGATTGCCGGGGAACACAGGGACTAATAACCCTAAGGGCTTTTTTAAAACTACATCAAGCACAAAACCTATAAATACAAATACAATTGCAAGGTAAAATCCATGTAAGATTGTATAATGATTAGCAGATTTATAGTTTACCCTCACTTAGTTTGTATTGAAAAGTTATATTGCTGTATTATAAGTATATAGTTAGCGTCTTATAAGGTTTTGTACGTATAAGTTGCTTCTCTTTCTTTTGCTTTTTTTAGCCATTCGGGTACAACGGTCTCCATAAATACTTTTTT
>JAQVOJ010000083.1 GCA_028702675.1 Bacteroidales bacterium | reverse complement strand
GCGGAGAGGAAGGGATTCGAACCCCCGGTCCGCGTAAGCGGACAACGGTTTTCGAGACCGCCCCGTTCGACCACTCCGGCACCTCTCCTTTTTTCTGACTACAAAATTAAAAATTATTTACACTAATTTTAATTTTTATATTATTCATTTTTTGCTTATTTTATTGTCGTTATTTTGCTTATATTTTAATCATTTATGGTAATAACTAAAAACAGAACTATTGCACACTTTGACTTAGATTCATTTTTTGTATCGGTGGAGCGGCTGCAAAACAGCAAATTAAATGGCAAACCCGTAATAATTGGAGGTATGGGTGACCGCGGTGTAGTTTCGAGTTGCAGCTACGAAGCTAGGATGTTTGGTGTACACTCGGCTATGCCTACAAAAATGGCTAAGCAACTTTGTCCCGATGCTATTTTTATTCGTGGAGATATGGACTTATACAGCAAACAATCGAAAATAGTAAGTGCAATTATTGCCGAAAAAGCTCCGACATTCGAAAAAGCCAGCATAGACGAACATTATATTGATATCACAGGAATGGATAGATTCTTTGGCTGCATGAAATGGACACACGAACTCCGCCATTACATAATAAAAAATACAGGTTTACCAATATCTTACGGATTGTCGGTAAATAAAACAGTATCAAAAATTGCTACCGGCGAATCTAAACCTAATGGCGAAAAACAAGTAGAGGCACCTTATATCAACAATTTTCTCGACCCTCTGTCGATAAGTAAAATACCAATGTTGGGTAAACAAACCTTCAGACTACTGCGTTCGATGGGCGTAGATAAAATTAAAACACTCCGGAATATACACCCCGACATGATAGAAAAAGTACTCGGGAAAAATGGGAAAGTAATATGGGAAAAAGCAAACGGGATAGATAATACACCAATACAAAGCTATTCGGAGCGTAAATCAATAAGTAGCGAACATACTTTTGAACAAGACAGCATGGATATCAGGAATATAAAAGACTTGCTAGGAGCAGCTACCGAGCGATTATGTTTTCAGCTTCGTAAAGAGCAATGGCTAACATCTTGTGTTACAGTAAAAATAAGATATGCCAACTACGACACACATACTATTCAAAAGAAAATTGCATACACTTCTTTCGACCATGTAATTACACCAATAGCACACGAACTTTTTAATAAACTTTATCAACGCCGCATGACAATAAGACTCATAGGAATAAAATTTAGTGGACTAGTTCACGGCGTGCAACAACTAAACCTATTTGAAGAAACGCCAGAAATGATAAACCTGTATCTCACAATGGACAGGATACGCAAACAATTTGGAAGCAAAGCAATAAGAAAAGCTACAAGTCTGAATAATCGTCCTACGAGCTATTAAAAGAAGTTGTTAAACAAAACATAAGAACAAACTGTTTATCAATAAATCTAAAAAAGATGTCAAAATTTCAATCTACTAAGCTATTTACAGGGTTTTCTACAGTTTTTCGTCAATGGAGAGCTGTTCATAGCCATTGCCAATACCTGCATGGCTACGACATATCGTTTAAAGTATATTTTGAAGGTAAGCTTGATAAACACAATTGGGTATGGGATTTTGGAGGAACAAAATATGCAACAACTACAATAGATGGTATGCAACCCGACAAATGGATGAAATATATGTTTGACCACACTACAATAATAGCCGAAGACGACCCCGAGCTTGAGGAATTTAAACAATTAGAAAAAAGAGGACTAATTCAGCTAAGAATTATTCCGGACGTTGGCGCCGAAAGATTTGCCGAATTTATTTACAAAAAACTAAACCCATTTGTGCAAGAAGAAACCTCCAGAAGAGTTAAGATTGTAAAAATTGAATTTTTTGAACACGAGAAAAATTCTGCTATTTTTTTACCTGATTAGTATAAAACTACTAATCTGTATATCAAATCTTTTTACATATATCAACTGACTAAATGGCACAATTTTTTATTAATAAAAATGTTATTAAAATAATGTATCTTTACATTTAGAAAAATGTCGGATTTGTAATGAGAATAAAACATAAACTAATGAAAGCAATTACATTTACAATACTTATTCTAACATTGCCATTTGTAGTATTTTCACAACATGAACAATACTACATTTCTCCCGACACTAGTGAAATTTCAACATTTAATATTGAAAATAATAAAGAAACACTTACAAATTATAGCCCATTTTCAAAAAAGAAAAGGCTAAGTGTTGGGTTAAATATTGGCACAGCATTTACGAGCTACGGCAATGGTATTTTTACAAGCTATACCGCTCCCGAACTAAGATACAGAGCAAGCGAAAAATTAATAATTACAGTTGGTACACTTGCCTCATTCACTTCTTTTGGCGGAGCATTATACAATAACGAAAACTCAAATATTGATTATGCAGGTCGAATGGCACAATATTACACTTATGCAAGTGGTTCGTATCAAGTTAATGAAAGATTTAGGATAAGAGCTGGAGGAGTTTATGAACTTACACCAAATACAAATTATAATTCCGAAAATTTTAGATATAAATCGGGACATATAGGTTTTGACCTTAAGCTTGGCGACAATACTTTTATTAATGCAGACGTACAATTCTCGAACGGATATTATAGCCCTGCAATGTATTTCTCTAATGGAGGAGTATTTGGCAACCCCAATAGTTTTAATAATTATATAAATCCTAATCATCCATTTATGGGTTGGTAAACAGGATATGAGCAATCTTTTCCCTAACAATAACAACAATTTTTTACCTACTTCGGCAAAAGAGATGAAACAACTTGGCTGGAGCCAAGCTGATATCATAATTTTTTCGGGTGATGCGTATATCGATCATCCTGCATTTGCAGCTGCTGTAATAGGAAGGGTTCTGCAAAGCGAAGGCTATAAAGTAGCAATTGTACCACAACCCAATTGGCAAGACGATTTAAGGGATTTTAAAAAACTCGGCAAACCCAAATTATTTTTTGCTGTGAGTGCCGGAAACATGGACAGTATGGTAAATCACTATACTGCATACAAGCGATTACGCAGCGATGACGCCTATACACCTGGTGGTAAAGCCGGATATAGACCCGATTATCCTAGTATTGTTTACACAAAAATTCTAAAAGCTTTGTATCCTGAAAGCTTTGTATTGCTCGGAGGCATAGAAGCTTCAATGAGAAGGTTCACACATTACGATTATTGGCAAAACAAATTAATGCCATCATTTCTTATTGAAAGTGGTGCAGATGCTTTAATTTATGGGCAAGGCGAATATCCTGTAATTGAATTTGCGAAAAATTTTAATTCAAGGAAGTGCATATTTGAAGTTCCCCAGTTAGTTTATAGTACTAATAGTTTTAAGCCCAATAAAGAAACTGACATAGTACTTACATCTCACGAAGATTGCCTTAAAAATAAAAAAGCTTTTGCCGAAAATTTTGTAAAAATTGAAACCAATAGTAACCTTTTTAAAGGCAAACGACTGGTTCAAAAATACGCTAATCAATTTATTGTTGCAAATCGTTCCAATCCAAGTTTATCTACCGAACAAATAGATTATATCTACGATTTACCTTTTCAAAGAGTTCCCCATCCTCGTTACAACTCAAAAGGGAATATTCCTGCTTACGAAATGATTCGCAACTCAATAAATATTCATAGAGGTTGCTTTGGAGCTTGCAGTTTCTGTACTATTTCGGCACATCAAGGGAAATTTATTAGTTCACGCTCCGAAAAATCCATACTTAATGAAGTTCAAAATATTATAAACACTCATGGATTCTCAGGTCATATTACCGATTTAGGAGGACCTTCGGCAAACATGTATAAAATGCAAGGGATAGATCCAGCTATTTGTGAAAATTGTAAAAAACCCTCGTGCCTATATCCAAAAATTTGCAATAATCTCAATACAACGCATACTGAGCTTAACAATTTATACGAGAAAGTTGCCAGAACTAAAGGAGTAAAAAAATTAAGTATTGGTAGTGGCATAAGACACGACCTAGCAATCTACAATTATGAAAAAGATAATTCTAAACAAATATACCTCGAAAATTTAATAATAAACCACACTTCGGGAAGATTAAAAGTAGCACCCGAACACACATCAGATCATGTACTTTCGCTAATGAGAAAACCCTCATACAAATTATTTGAAAAATTACTAAGCATATTTAATTCGATTATTAACAAAAAGAAACTTAATTTTCAGCTTATACCCTATTTTATATCAAGTCATCCGGGGTGCAATATAAATGATATGGCTAAGCTTGCAGTAATAACAAAGCAACAAGGCTACCGTCTTGAGCAAACACAAGACTTCACTCCCACTCCCTGTACACTATCTACAGTAATTTATTATACCGGAATGAATCCATATACAGGAGAAAAAATAAAAGTAGCAAAATCAATAGATGAAAAAAGGGCACAAAACAAGTATTTTTATTGGTATAAACCAATGAATAAGCCCTTAATAATCAAGGAATTGAAAAAACTTAAACTACATGATATTTTAAGCAAAATTTATGGCTAAACTTAGAACATTTTACATAGTACTTTTTTTATTGATAATTTCAAATTATGTTAATGCTCAAGAATTTAATTTTAAATACACTAAGGGTTTGAGCATAGAAATAGAAAAACAGCATTTTAAAAAAGCTATGGAAAGTTTTAATAATATAGATAGTACAACAATCAAAGTTATATATAAGCCACTAAAAAGTACCGGTGCAGCACGTCCAACCTTTTTTAGCTTTTTTAAAAAGCCCTCGAAACGCATATACAAAATTTATTTAAACACTAAATGCAAGCCAAATAATTTAATTTGTTACACGAATTTATCCGACTCTTCAAAATATGGCGTAATAGGGCATGAATTATCGCATATAATAGACTATAACACAATGAGTTCTACCCAATTAATAGGGTTTGGATTTAAATATATATTTAGTAAAAAATTTAAACATAATACCGAACACAAAATTGACAGTATTGCGATAATGCATGGATTTGGGGAACAATTATATCAATTTACTAATTATATTTTTAGCAGCGAAAATATCACAGAAAGATACAAATTTAAGAAAGAGATATACTATATGTCGCCTGATTCTATTCTTAAATTACACAATAAGCATTTTACAGGCAATTAATACCATTAATTTTCCGTTTTTTTTTAACTTTAAAAATTCTATTTTCGCAAATATTTAAAATAAGGATGAAGTTAATTAGATTAATAATATTTATATTTTTTATGCTAATAGTATTGTTAAAGCTGCCGGCACAAACAACTATTCATCCTAAAATTGCTTTTGTTGGATATCATCCTTTTACAGAGACTAACCGTCATTTATTTGAGAATAACATTGATTATAACAAGACATTTGTAATTGAGCCAATGGTAATGGTATCAATTGAAACTATGCTACGTGATGACTCATTTTCGTGGCGAATAATGCCGGGGTTTTATACTGATGCTGCTTCGAAACCGGCTTTTTTTATTCATGCGGGTTTAAAATTAAGACTGTTTCAATCTTGGAGACATTCATTGCACCTAGCTGCAGGAGGAGCATTACTTGGGCGACAGCGGTGGAATACAATCCCAGGTTATATAAGTGAGTCTACACACAACCCAAACGGTAGATTTGAATATAGATTTGAACCATTTGGCGAATTAGAATATACCATATTCGTTGCTAAAAAGGGCGACATTACCTTGTCAGCACTATATGGATATCAACACAAATCATTTACTTTTACAATTGGTTATCGCTACTGGCTTTCTACAACTTTAAAACATCCTAGTACATGTGGCAACTGTCCATTCCAAAAATCAGCTAAGAAATATAGGAATTAGTTTTTTATTTTTATATAAAATTTTGTTTTTATGAAACTAACACGCATTTTTGACATTTTAGAGCTTTACAACACGAATTATACTGATATTGAAGATTCTTTTGGATATAAGAACAAAGGCAATTGGATAACATTTTCGGCAAAAGAATACTACCATTACGCACATTTATTTGCCTGTGGTTTAATTAGTCGAGGCTATAAAAAAGGTGATAAAATAGCAACTATTTCACAAAACCTACCACACTGGAATATTGCAGACATGGGAATATCTCTAGCAGGAATGGTTCATGTACCGGTTTATCCCACACTTGGCGCAAAAGAGACAGAGTTTATACTTGAACATAGTGATGCTAAATTGCTTTTCTTATCAGATAAATCGCTTTACACTAAAGTAAATCCTATAGCCAATAAAATTAAAGCAATTGAAAATGTTTTTACATTTAATGATGTAGATGATGTCCCAAACTGGGTTGAAATTATTCAAGAAGCAAAAGAAAACGAAACTGCATTAATGGAAATTCTTGAGAAAAGAAAAGACGAAATAAGCGAAGATGATTTACATACAATAATTTACACATCAGGGACTACAGGTAATCCCAAAGGGGTAATGCTTTCGCATAAAAATATTCTTTCAAACGCTTTGGGTGTAAAACCAATAATTCCAGTTGAAAAAGGACAGGTAGCATTAAGTTTTCTTCCATTATGCCATGTTTACGAAAGAATGATGAACTATGCATTTCAGATTAAAGGCGTGAGAATATATTATGCAGAAAACTTAGGAACTATTGTAAACAATTTAAAAGAGATTCAACCACACATAATCAATACTGTTCCAAGATTATTAGAAAAGTTTTACGACAGAATAATTGCAATAGGCAAAGATCTTAAAGGAATTAAAAAGTTTTTATTTTTTCGTGCTGTAAGAATTGGCACAAAGTTTAGAGCTGATGGTCAGAATAATTTTTGGTATAATTTCAGGTTATCTATTTTCAGGAAACTAATATTTAAAAAATGGCAAGAAGCCTTTGGGGGCAATATAGTTGCTATAGTATCGGGAGGAGCTTCATTGCAAGAAAGATTAGCAAAACTATACTGTGCAGCAGGCTTAAGGATATGCGAAGGCTATGGATTAAGTGAAACATCTCCTGTTCTTGCAGTGAATTGGCCTATATGGGAAAACTCACGTATAGGTACAGTTGGAGTAGCACTTGAAGGGGTTACGATAAAACTTGCCGAAGATAAAGAAATATTAGCTAAAGGTCCAAATATTATGAAGGGCTATTATAAAAACGAGCAAGCTACTAAAGAAGTATTTGATAATGAAGGATGGTTTCATACAGGTGATATTGGAGAATGGATAGATAATAAATTTTTGAAAATAACCGACCGTAAGAAAGAAATTTTCAAAACTTCTAGTGGAAAATATGTCGCCCCTCAAGTTATCGAAAATATGTTTAAAGCAAGTGGTCTTATTGAGCAATTAATGATAGTAGGTGAAAACGAAAAATTTGTAAGTGCCCTGATTTCTCCTAATTTTAATTATTTACATTATTGGGCATTGAAACATAAAATCCATTATCGCGACAATATGGAGCTCATTAGAATACCAGAAATAATAAAACGCTATCAAAAAGAAATTGATATTGTAAACAAAGACTTAAGTGAACACGAAAAGATAAAACGCTTCAGACTTGTTTGCGAAGAATGGACACCTGCTACCGGTGAATTATCTCCAACATTAAAACTTAAACGAAATGTGATTTACGATAAATATGAGAATATATTAGAAGAAATATACGGACATGGAGCCGATAAAACTCAACATATTGGTAAAGAAGGCGGTGGCGGAGAAGGGATAAACAAAGTAATCAATGGACTTGGGAAACTCATGTCTATAGGTGTACCTCCTAAAGAAAAAGGTAAATAATATTTACATTCTCTAACACATTATTAAATAAATGTAAAAAAGTTTTTGGCATGTGTTTTTGCTTTTCTTTGAAGCAAAAAACCATGCCAAAAACTTAATCTTTATAATATTATGATAGCTATTTTGTCAGAATTATAAAACTTAAAATAATCTACTAATACTATAAATTTCTTCTTACTGCCTTATTAACCGGATATTCTTTTCTTCATTACCGATAATACATTTTAGGATATAAATCCCTGAGGGTAAATCGATTTTGTATTCTTTACTAAAATATCCTGTATTAACCTGACAATTATCGAGATCAGCAACTTTTTGACCAAGACTATTGTACACAGACATCAAAAGTTGTCCATTTTGTGCTATATCAAGCTCTACTTTAAAACGAGTATCGAATGGCAAAGGATATACATTAAAATCATTTACAAAACTATTCTTGATACCTACATCATTATTACAAAATACAATATTCGAATAAGCTTTTGTATATGAAATTTCGTTACCAGGATCAATTGGATCAAGCCTTCTAACCACGATCTGATAATAAGTTCCATTTTCGTGTGGATTCATTTCTACATAATGTTGATTATTATATAATGTAGAATCTACAAGACTAAGATTCTCTTCTGAATCACCACTATAAACGAAATAATAAACTACAAAAAAGCCTTCGTATGGTGTCCAATCTAGCGTACAAACTCCATACTGATCAGTTTGAACCATTAAGTATATGCTGCGATGCATATCACTATAATCAGATTCATTACCGCATGTGTCAATTGCTGTAATACTATATCTATATGGTGTTTCAGAAGCATCCACTTCGGTATCAGTAAAAATAGTTGTTTCGTCGAACTGTTTTGATCCTATTAGTTCAAATTCTGTTTCACCCTCTCTGTAAACATTATAATAATCTGTTCCAACACCTTCGGTTTTAGACCAATATAAAACAGGTTGATTCAATTCATTAACACTTACAAGCCCTAATTCTTCATCCTGAAACACTTCACCAATTATTACCTGAACAGTATCTCCAAATATACATCCTTGAGCATCCACAGCTTGTACAGTATAAGTATCTTCGTATGCCACAGTAATAGTTTGTTGCCCAACATCACCTGTTGACCATGAATAATCTTCGTAACCTGGTCCAGCGTTAAGAGTAATATCATCGCCACTACAAAAACGGAGTTCTCCTGAATCGGGAAAAGCTCCTAAATCTTGCATATCAGGCTGTTCAATGGTTTCGGCAAATTCATTAACGCATCCGTTTGGATCTGTAACCGTTACAGTATATTCGCCTGCTGTAATATTTTCTGCTAATGCTTCGTTGCCGGCAACTCCATCTTGCCACAAATAAGTAGCTCCAGAAGGAGTACCTCCATCAATCAAAATTTGAATACTTCCGGTAGCCCCCCCAAAGCAGTTTGCATCAGTAACAACAGCTTCGACATTGCTCCCCACAGCTTCTTCAACAACAACCTCTCCGGTAATAGTACAATAATAACTATCTGTAACACTAACAGTATATTCGCCTGGAGCAACATTTTCAAAAGTCTGTTCCACACCAACTACCACATCATCTTGATTGTACCAATAAAAACTACTATAAATACCAGTACCACCTTCAACATCGGCATACAATATAGCGTCATCGTGTCCGGGGCAAGTAATTGGTGTAACATCTATACTTAAACTTAGCGGATCTGGTTGAATAATTGTATAAGATTCTGTAATTGAACAAGAATTAGCATCTTCAACAGTAAGTGTATAAGTTCCGGCACTTAATTCGTCGATAATTGGTTCATTTGAATAAAAATCTCCATCAAGATTCCAAGTAAAACTATAGTCAGGTGTTCCACCCTCAACCGTAACAACAATTTCTCCGGTAGCATCACCATTACAATATACGTTAACTACATCCTCATCTGAAATTTGCAAAGCACTAGCAGGCTGAATAATTTCAAATGACTCTTCAAGTGAACATCCATGTGCATCCACAACGGTAACAAAATACTCTCCGGCCTCTAAATTGCATATATATTCTTCTGAACTTGTGGTTGACCATAAAATTTCATAATCAGGAGTACCACCGGTAATATCAATATCGATACAACCAAGGTCTCCATAGCAATCAACTTCGTCAGCAACACCGGTAATTGCAAGTGGTTCTGCGGGCTGTTGAACAATTATAGCACCATTTTCGGAACATCCTTTAGCATCAGTAACTGTATATTCATAAGTTCCTGCTTCAACTTCTTCGATAATTGGAAGTTCATCTCCGGTATTCCATTCAATAATATATGGTAAAGTTCCTCCCTGAATTTCAATTTCAACTCTGCCTGTATTTTGACCATAACACAATACATCATCATGATCTTCGATAATTGAAAGGGCATCGGGCTCTATAATTTCATTACGTAAAACTAAGGCGCAAGAAGAAAAACTTGTTACTGTAACCTGATAATAACTAGGAGTTAAATTTTCTAGAACATCATCAGTAAAATTTCCATCATTCCAAACAAAATCACCCGACTGATAGTCGGTAAGTTCAATAATTCCATTATTATCACCATTACATGTAATCTGGGTTATAGTAAGTTTAGCTTCAACATCATCTATTGTAGAAATATAAACAGTTGTATCAACAGCGTAGTCAGAAGCATTACGAGCCATTATCTTATAATATCCTGAATATAAATTCGGAAAGTTTGTTGTTGCTGACCATGTTTCTCCATTATCAATAGAATACTCCCATCCTGCTCCTGTTGGCGATAAGATATCAATTTCTCCATTATCGTCACCAAGGCAATATACATCAGTTACGTCGGCAGTAATTCCGGCAATTGGATCGTGGAAATACAGAAGTAAACCATCTGTTTCTAATCCAAAACCAATATATTTATAAGTTAAAGCCTCAATGCAAGATACTTCTAACATCAATTCTAGTTCTTCCCAAATTGTGTTATGATAATAGACAGAACCGTCATCGTAACTTGTGAGTAGTCCTAAATAAGACTGACTTATAGAAGTAATATTGTTGATTGCCGGAGCATGAGCATGTTCAAAACAATCAGGTGCATTGTTTCCGTCAGTAAAATTAATAAGATAATTATCGGAGCCTACATAAACACCTGTAGCAGCTTTTTCAATTGCTATTGAGTTTTCGAATTCGCAGGCAGGTATTTCGTTTGTTTGATACACTACATCATCTTCGATAAATTGTACTGCAGTATCACATAAAATCCAAAGTCTTCCATCACTTACATCGTATAGTGTATTTACAATGGTATCGCTACTTAAACCGTCTTCTATACAAATAGTATCAACAACAGCATAATTCTCGAAAACAGTCATTTTCTCAGCAGTTGCAACATATACTGTTCCTGCTTCATCTCCTGTAATTCCGGTGATGTTATCATTTGTAAGTCCGTCTGCAACAGTGAAATTCTCGATATCGAGTCCATCAATAATTGACAAGCCATATTTTGTACCCACCCATGTTTTATTATTTTCGTCAACAAAAATTGCTGTTACAGTATCGCTTGCAATACCATCGTTTTCGCTCCAACTTCTCCAGTGCAATCCCTCTACCCTATTAAGTCCTCCATTAGAACCTACCCACAGGGCATTATTATCATTTAAAAGGACATTAACCTCATCATTAAGTAAATCTTTATTATCCCGAAAAATGATACAAGTATTATTCCTATCGAAATAAGTAATACCAGTAAAAGGAGAACCTGCCCATACAGCACCAAAGTCGTCTATAACCAAAACATTTACAATATTATCTGCAAGTCCTGTGTCATAATCATATATTGTAACATTAGTAAAATTTTCGAATTCTATAAGGCCTTGGCTTGTGCCTATCAATAATTTTTGGTTATTATCTTCAGCTATACTTAAGATATTATTATTTGGCAATCCATCTGCTGTAGTATAATTTGTCCATTCATAATAGTTATAAACAGACAATCCACCATTTGAGCCTACACAAATATTTCCATTTTTTAATTGGATTATTTCATTTATTAGATTACCACCTAAGCCCTGTGCTTGGTTAAAATTTATCCATTCTGAACCGGTAAACATACTTATACCTGATGCTGTACCAGACCATACATTTCCTGATCTGTCAACTAAGATTCGTTTTACTGAATTAGAGATTAATCCATCTCCTGTTCCGTAAGCTGAAATAACACCACCATCAATTTTTCCTATACCCGTATCAGAAGTACCAAACCATATAACATCATTTTCGTCTCCCGAAACTGTCCAAATTGTATTTGATGGCATTCCGTCATCCATAATGTAATTATTCCAAACAACTCCGTCGTAAACAGCTAATCCGTAACCAGTAGCAGCCCATACATTATTACTATTATCGATATAGATATCATAAATTAAGTTTGAGCCAAGCCCATCTTCGGTAGTATAAGTTGTAAAAGTAGTTCCGTTGTAATTTGTAATACCCGAAATGGTACCAATCCAAATTTCTCCGTTATTGTCAATTGCTACACTTCTAACATTATCGGCAGCAAGTGCTTGCTCATAAGTATAATGTTTAGAATACTGTGAAAAGCTAACTAAACTTAATAAGCACAATGATAAGGTAATAATTTTGTTCATTTGTTGTGGTTTTGATATGTTACACTACAAATATATTGAATTTAATATTATAATTAACTAAAAATGCCCCAAATTTGAATTATTCGGGGCATTCTTAAAAAATATTTATTAACCTTATCTCAACAATTCGATAGCTTCTTTGATTCTATTGAATGCTTTAATGAGTTCTTCCTCTGATGCTGCATAAGATAAACGCAAACAATCGGGAGAGCCAAATGCACTTCCTGCAACAGTTGCAACAT
>JAQVOJ010000174.1 GCA_028702675.1 Bacteroidales bacterium | reverse complement strand
TTTCAACACTAAATTAATAAAATTTAGTGAGACTAAGCTGGTTGCAGCAGAAATGTTGCAACCTTTTTATTAACAACAAATTATTAATAAAAAAAGCTGCCTAAATACTTTTTAGACAGCCTCTTTACATCTTTATATATACATACATTACTTTACTGTAAAAGTGAATTAAAATAAGTTAATATTAGAAATATCTAATTTATTTTTGATTTTTTATTTTTAATTGCTTATATTTGAAGAGAGAAATAGTTTAAAATAATTAGTTAGTATATTAATCGAGCAATTGCCTATGGTATAGAAGTTTACATCAATCCAATTATGAGTTCTTGATTTAATATAGATAAAGATAGTGCGTACTTTGTCTATATTAATGGATAATATGTGAGAGTGTAAAAATTGTTTTTTCTTTTAGTAGTCTTAAATAATAAAGTGTTAGATGAAAATTAACTCAAGTTTATATAGGAAATATACAACAAAAGTTAAAACAAAATACTATATGCAAATTATTTTGATATATAATACTTGTTGTTTAATTGATTTTATGATTTGCCTAAAATTGAAAATATGAAAAAATTAATGTTTATCACATTGGTATTATTGCCATTTGTTGGCTTTTCGCAGGTGAAACTTTTTACAACCGATGCCTCAAAAGAATATCCTAATGGTACAAGAATAACGTATTTTACAATATCAGATTGCCCTGATGATTCTGATTTTTTAGAGTATGCTAATAAATATGTTTCACAAAATGATGGCATAATCCGATTTCATATCTCTAAAGATTATGAAAAATGTTTTTACGAAGCACAAAGAAACATTACCGAAACTATGATTGTCGATTATATCAATGAAGCATACTTCGACTTTTATAATGGAGAACCCTTGGACCAAAAAAGTATTGACGAAAATTCAAAATCACAACGAACCTTCAAAAAATCCGATTATAACGGTAAATTCTATCGCGTAGCTTTTAAACTCGAAGATACACCAAATCTAAACAATATTAAAAACGCAAGCCTACTACTTAAAGAAAAAGGAAATTTCAATGATATATCCATAAACGATAATATTCATTTCGAAATAAGCTCAGCAGAGCCAATTAATGCCGATTTTGTTATCGGAGTTTTTGAAGAATTCGGATTGAAAATCGAAGACGAGTTTATTAAGTAAGATAATTTTACTAATGACATATTCCTGCTTATGAAAAATATTATAGTTAAATTCAGTTTGGTTGTTTTTATCAGTTTATCTGCATTGTATGTGCATTCACAGTGTACAAATACCACTTCATACGGTTCGGCAACTGCTCCTACAGATAATACACCGGTTACAATTACAACAGTACAATATGAAAGTGAATATAACACAATTTCTAATGTTGTTGCCGGAGAAACATATCAATCATCAAGTGATTGTGGTAGTTACATTACTGTTCGTAGAGGAACATACGATGGTACCGTAGTTGACCATGGTTGGAGCCCATTATCATGGACAGCTACAGTCAGTGGTACTTATTATATACATTATAATACTGATGCTGCTTGTGGAACAGCTTCAACCTTTTGTACTACAACTATTACATGTACGAGTTGTGGTGGTGCAGTTTGTTCCAATTGTTCTAATCCACATCTTATACCTTCCGGCACAACATTTCCATTCTCACATTCAGGAACTACCTGCGGTGCCTGTAATAATTACTCCAGTTCAGATGCCTGTGGCACATCTTATATGAATGGCGAAGATTTTGTCTATGAATATACCCCGTCGAGTAATGTAAATATTTCGGTAGATTTAACCACAGACGCATCATGGGTAGGAGTTATTGTTACTCAAGGTTGTCCCGATGTTGGTACTTGCGTTGGAATACCAGCAACAAGTTCTGGTGCTAATGCAAGTGGAGGCCCGTATTCCTTATCTGCCGGTGTGACATATTATTTTTCCGTTTCAACTTGGCCAACTCCTAATTGTATTCCCAGTTATACCTTAACATTAACAGATGGTGTTGTAACGCCTCCACCCCCAAACAACTTGTGTGCAAATGCAACTACATTACCTTGTGGAACAACCAATTTAGCCGGAACCACAAATGGTGCTACTGATATAGCCCACGGTACTGGTTGTACAATGTCAAATTATGGCGTTTGGTACACTTTTACCGGCGATGGAGATGAAACTACTATTACATCAACCGCAGCCTCTGGTTACGATCACGAAATGGCAATAGCAAGCGGTTCATGCGGTTCTTTAACAAATATTTCTTGTCATGATTCAGGTGCGAGTGGTGGTACAGAATCAGTAAACTTTACAACTACTTTAGGCGTTCAGTATTATGTTTATATTGCACACTATTCATCGGGGTCAACCACTACCGGTAATTTTACAATTTCACGCTCATGTGGTAATGTTATTGTAGGTTCCGAAAATTGTGAAGATGCAATGGCTGTTTGTGCCGAAGAAGGTGTGGGAATTAATTTTGGAGCACAGTCAAATGATCCATATATAGATGCTCCTGCTGATCAGTGTAGCTTTTTAAGAAACCCTACATGGTGGTATTTTCAGATTGAATCTTTAGGATATATTGAAATGGAAATAGCTTCTTCATGTGGAGATGTAGATTTTGCCTGTTATGGCCCTTTTGATAATATAACCTGCGACCCATTAGACTTAACAGGTTCAGGGTCTTACACCTGGTATGATTCTGGCAATAGTGGAACTACATATACAGGTACTTACCCATGTGTAGTTGATGCTTTGGCTTTGCCATCAGGTAATTTAGCTGATGCAAGCTATTCAATTGATGCAACAGAAATATTGAATATAAATCCAGTAAGTGTTGGAGAATATTATGTGGTTATTATAGGTAATTACGCTAATTGTGATGGTGTAATTGATTTTAATCAGACAAATATTGGAGATCCAGGTGCAGGCGGGGTTGATTGCGATATCGTTTCTGATTGCAGTATTACAAGTATTTCGGCAACAACCGCTTGTACCGGTACAACATTTACTCTTACAGGAGAAATATTCTTTTCAGATGCACCGGCAGATGGAACTCTAACTATTTGTGATGGAGTAAATTGTCAAACATTTTACCCGCCATTTACAAGCCCAACTCCTTATACTTTAACAAATCTATCAGCTGATGGTCTTCAGCATCAATTAACCG
>JAQVOJ010000010.1:9925-47178 GCA_028702675.1 Bacteroidales bacterium | reverse complement strand
ATAATAGCAACTTGATAATAATTATTTACTGCGCCAAGAACCTTGTATTTTAGGTAGTTGATTTCAACCCATTCTGTAAAAGCTTTGAATTCATGTTCAGGCACATTAAATTCATCAAAAAACAGTATATCTCCTTCCTTTAAGTAATTCGACATTGCTTGTAAAACATAGGCAGTAGAACTATAAAGGTCGGCATCCATTAAAATTACTTTTCGTTTGGTTCCATCATATTTTTTTAGAAATTTAGGAAGAGTTTGCTGAAATAATCCTTGAAAAAATTCATTCCGTGTATCGTCAATTTCAGGTATCATATTATTGTTAGCAAGATCCCCTTTTTTAAAAGTACCCCAGTCTTCTGGCAGCCCCGTAAATGTATCAAAGCCATAAAATCTAGCATCTTTGTGTTGAATTTGTTTTGTCCACCATTTGAATGATTTACCCTGAAAAACACCAAATTCAAAATAATCAATATTAGAATTAAGATTTTCTTTTTCTATTATGTATGAGTATAAATCATATCTTTTATTGTAATCAAATTTTCTTGTAGGGAAATCAGTAAAATCAATGTTTTTATGAGTTTGTATCCACTTTGAGGTTTTTGCAATTTGGGATAAAAATCCGAAGATTTTTATAGGTGTTACAGTATGTAGTTTCAAAGAATAATAAAACCATTTAAATTTTGTGCGAAATGTTGCCATAATATCTCAGTTATTCCTTATTAAATCAGCAAATTAGATTGTCGGTTATTACTATGCTAATTGCAAATCTAAACAAAGATATTTTAAACTTGTTATATATACATAAATAAATTTAAATCTTACACAGTATGATACCTTCTGATATTGAAATTGCCAAAGCGGCAGATATTAAACCTATTAAAGAAATCGCTTCACAGCTTGGAATCAGTGAAGACAATCTTGAACAATATGGGCATTATAAAGCTAAATTACCATTATCTCTTATTGATAATGATAAGTTAGTTGATAGTAGGTTAATTTTGGTAACAGCAATTACTCCAACTCCTGCAGGAGAAGGAAAAACCACTACATCAATAGGTCTTGCCCAAGCAATGAACAAAATCAACAGACGCACTACTGTGGTGCTCCGAGAACCTTCCTTAGGTCCTGTTTTTGGTATAAAAGGAGGTGCTGCTGGAGGTGGCTATTCACAGGTTATCCCAATGGAAGATATTAATCTCCATTTTACTGGAGATATGGCAGCAATCGAAAAGGCTCATAATCTGCTTTCTGCAATAATTGATAATACTTTGCATAGCCGAAGTAATGGTATAGATATCGACCCTCGAACAATTGGTTGGAAACGTGTAATGGACATGAACGAGAGAGCATTAAGAAATATTGTAATTGGATTAGGAGGAAAAACCGAAGGTGTACCACGCGAAACAGGCTTTAATATTACAGCAGCTTCCGAAGTTATGGCTATTTTATGTTTATCAAACAGTATCGAAGATTTAAAAACTCGATTAGGAAATATTTTTATTGGTTATACTTACGATGGAGAACCTGTTTATGCACGAGATCTTAAGGCTCATGGTGCTATGGCAACTTTGCTTAAAGATGCTATTAAACCAAATCTCGTACAAACTCTTGAAGGAACTCCAGCTATTATTCATGGTGGCCCATTTGCTAATATTGCGCAAGGTACAAATTCTATTCTTGCAACTAAAATGGGATTATCTTTGAGCGACTATGTTGTTACCGAAGCTGGCTTTGCTTCAGATTTAGGTGCCGAAAAATTCTTTGATATTAAATCACAATACGGAAACCTTAATCCTAATGCTGTTGTTCTTGTAGCTACTATTAGAGCACTCAAATATCATGGTGGTGTGGCTCTTGCCGATTTAGATAAGAGCAATCCCGAAGCTGTGAAAAATGGACTGGCTAACCTAGATAAGCATATCGAAAATATGCAATTGTTTAATCTTAATCCGATTGTAGCAATAAATAAGTTTGTGAAAGATTCGGATGAAGAATTACAAGTGGTTATAGAGCATTGCAATACTAAAAATATAAAAGTCGCTGTTGTAGATGCATGGGAAAAAGGTGGAGATGGGGCAATAGAACTTGCTGAGATTGTTGCTAGAGAAGCCGATCAATGTAGGGTATGCTTTAAACCTCTTTATGAATTTGATTGGTCGATAGAGAAAAAAATTGAAACTATTGCAAAGAATATTTATGGTGCCGCCGCTGTGGAGTATTCATTAAAAGCAAGAAAACAACTCAAAGTTATCGATAACTTAGAATTAAGTAAACTACCTGTTTGTATTGCCAAAACGCAAAAATCACTATCTGATGATCCAAAACTTAAAAATCGCCCCGAGGGTTTTGTCATAAATATTAGAGACATCGAAATCGCTGCCGGTGCTGGTTTTGTCATTCCAATTGCAGGTTCAATTATGAGAATGCCCGGATTACCCAAAATCCCTTCGGCCGAAAAAATAGATATTGATAATGAAGGAAATATTAGTGGTGTGTTTTAACCTGAATCATTATAATATCTTATTAAAACCTACAAGTATTTGTGTTTTAATAGCGACTACTTGTTTATTAAATAATTAGTATGGATAATTATGATTCTTTATTATAAATTTGTGAAACAAACCAAATTCTAATTTATAATGATTACATCAAAAACAACTTACATAGGTGGACTACGCACTGTTAATACACATTTGCGATCAAGTTGCCAAATAATGACAGATGCTCCTGTTGATAATAAAGGCAAAGGCGAGGCATTTTCGCCAACCGATCTCGTGGCAACTTCACTTTGCGATTGTATGCTTACAATTATGGGAATAGCTGCTGAAGAACGTGGTTTTTCTATTAAAGGGGCAACAGGAGAAATTAAAAAGATTATGACTTCGTCAGGTCAAAGAAAAATTGAGGAAATTGTTATTAATCTTGACTTGTCGATGTGTACTCTTACCGATAGTCAGAAAAAGATATTGAAAAATATCCCAAGTGTTTGTCCGGTAGCCTTAAGTTTACATCCAGATATTAAACAAAACGTGAAAATAAAATTTTAATTAAAATGGAAAATAAAATAAAACCGGGACTTAAACGACATGATACAGAAACAGTAACATTTGACAAAACTGCTGCAAGTTACGAATCGGGTACTTTAGAGATTTATGCTACTCCTTCAATGATTAGTTTTATGGAAAGAACCTGCTTATTATCTGTTGAAGATTATTTGCCCAAAGAACAAACTACTGTTGGAACTTTGGTTAATATTAAGCATATTAAAGCAAGCAAAACGGGTGAGATAATTACTTGTAAGAGCGAATTAGTTGAAATAGATCGTCGAAGATTAGTATTTAAGGTAGAATCAAACGATAGCGAAGGATTAATAGGACACGGTATTCATGAGCGTTTTATAGTAGATGTTGATAAATTTTTAGGAAAGATTAACTAAACATGTTATTTAACATGTGTTTTCTATAAGCTTGTTGCCTCAATGCTTATAGATAGTCAACTGTCTGAATTAAGCTTGTAGCATTAAATACGTGATTTTATCATAATTATTTTTGAGCGAAAAAACTATCTTTGTTGAAGTTTAGAATCAATTTAAATTATATGTTTAACAAATAAAATAACAAACAAGTTATGGCTAGAAAAAATGTTATTATCATTGGAGCTGCAGGAAGAGATTTCCACAACTTCAACACTTACTACAGAGGTAAAGAAGAGTACAATGTTGTTGCGTTTACAGCTGCTCAGATTCCTGATATTGACGGAAGAAAATATCCGGCAGAGTTAGCAGGCGAATTATATCCCGAAGGTATTCCGATTTATGCTGAGGAGGAATTACCAAAATTAATCAAAGATTATCAGGTTGAGGAATGTGTATTCTCATATAGCGATGTGCCTTATAATAGAGTAATGAGCCTTAGTGCTTTAGTAAATACATGTGGAGCTAACTTTAATCTTTTAGGTCCGGAGAAAACTCAAATTAAATCAACCAAGCCACTTATTGCTGTTGGTGCTGTTCGTACAGGTTGTGGTAAATCCCAAACTTCACGTAGGATCATAGAATTGTTAATGGAAGCTGGTCTTAAAGTAGTTGCTATTCGTCACCCAATGCCTTATGGTGATTTGGTTGCTCAAAAGGTGCAGCGTTTTGCTACTATCGAAGATCTTGCTAAACACAAATGTACTATCGAAGAAATGGAAGAGTACGAACCACATGTTGTACGTGGAAACGTTATTTATTCTGGTGTTGATTACGAAGCTATTGTAAGAGCTGCCGAAAATGATCCCGATGGCTGTGATGTTATTATTTGGGATGGTGGTAACAATGACTTCCCATTCTACAAACCTGATATGATGGTAACTGTAGTTGACCCACACAGACCTGGCCATGAATTAGCATATTATCCAGGCGAAGCAACATTAAGAATGGCTGATGTAGTTGTAATTAATAAAATGGATTCAGCAGGACCTGAGGCTATTCAGATTGTTAGAGATAATATCGTAAAGGTTAATCCTGATGCAGCAGTTGTTGATGGTGCTTCTCCTCTATCAATTGATAAACCCGAACTTATTAGAGGTAAAAAAGTGCTTGTTGTTGAAGACGGACCAACTCTTACTCACGGCGAAATGAAATTGGGAGCCGGTACTGTTGCTGCTATGAAATGTGGTGCTGCCGAATTAGTTGATCCAAGAGAATTTGCTATTGGTAAATTAGCAGAAACTTTTAAAATTTATCCGGGAATCGGAACACTATTACCTGCAATGGGTTATGGCGATCAACAAGTTAAAGACTTAGAAAAAACAATCGCTAACACTCCTTGTGATGCTGTGGTTATTGCTACACCTATTGATCTTACAAGAATTGTTAAAATCGATAAACCAACAGTTAAAATTGGTTACGATTTGCAAGAAATAGGAACGCCTAATTTAAAAGTATTTACAGATCAATTTATAAATAAATTCTGTAAATAATAAATTTAGGTTTTCAAATTTAAAATAGGGGCTACTTAGATTTGTAGCCCTTTTTTATTTCTTAATTCTGTTGGGATTTTTCCTAACAAAATCTTCCCAATTTTTGTAGCTATTCTCTTTCTTAATAATACCAGTCTGATAATAATGACACAATGCTGCTGCAAGACCATCTGTTGCATCAAGATACTTAGGCATCTCTTCAAACTTTAGTATTTTTTGTAGCATTGAAGCAACCTGCTCTTTTGCTGCGTTACCATTTCCTGTAATTGAAACTTTAATTTTTTTTGGAGCATATTCAAAAATAGGAATTTCGCGATATAAGGCAGCTGCCATTGCTGCACCTTGAGCTCTCCCAAGCTTTAGCATACTCTGTACGTTCTTCCCCTGAAAAGGGGCTTCTATAGCTAATTCGTCAGGTTTGTAGCCATCTATTAATTCTATCGTTCTTTTAAAAATATTCTTTAGTTTGAGATAATGGTTTTGCATTCGATGCATATCAATTATGCCCATATTAACAACCGAAACATCTTTGCCACATATCAGCAATATCCCGTATCCCATAAGATTTGTGCCAGGATCTATTCCTAAAATTATTCTCTCTTTATTGTCTTGCATTTATGCAACTATTGATTAATACTATCACCTCTTAAAAACCTAAATCTCTTTCTACTTTCTACTGTAAATATGCTTCCAGGATAGTCAATTATTATTTTTTCGTAATACTCCATGGCTTTTTCTTTATCTTTTAAAGAAAAATCGTAAATTTTTGCAATTTTATATAAGGCATTATCAGCCAAAATATCCCATGAATAATTGTTCAATACTTTTTTGTACATTTCTAAAGCAAGATCAATATTACCTTGTCTTTCGTAAATTTGGGCTTTCCTAAAATATACATCATCAATTAAAGTATTACTCGGAAATTGGGCTATAATACTATCTAAAGCAAGCAAAGCATGCTCGTTATCGTTCTTGTATGTAAGCAAATCAGCTTTTGCAAATAATTTCATTGCTGTTTCGGTTGTGTCTAGATTTAGATTTTCGCTAATTAAAAAAGATAGCTCAAAAGCATCATTAGCTATTAGTTTACTTGTGCTGGCTTTTAAAACATCTAATTGTGCTTGAGCCCACTGAAATTGTCCTGTATAATATGCAAGTTTTGCTTTTCTGAAACGTGCTTCGTGCCCGTATGGATTATTAATATTGGCTTTTTCTACTTGTGCATAAATAATAGTTGCATCCCAAGGATTTTCGTTTATTAATAGAATATCACCATACAAAAGTTTACATTCTGCAATTTCTGAAGTATTTAATTTGTTTTCTTCAATTACTTTGCTTAAAAGTTCTTCGGCTTCATTAGTTTTATTTAAATAAAATGCTTGAATATTCGCTAAAGCATAAATAAGACTAAAAGATTGTGTAGCCCGTACTTTAGAAAGCGTCTCTATAAGAAGAGATTCAAGTTCAAGCAATTCTTCTTCGCTATTATTGGGAGTATTTACAACTTTGCCAAATAATGTATTTAAATAATCAATACTTGCAGTTTGATAATGTGGGGAGGTTTCGCCTTGTTGTAGTACATACTCAAAAGCTTCGAGTGCCAAATCGTACTCTTGATTGTCTTTTAATATATGACCATATTGCAGTACTCGTAATCCTTTTTCGCTAAGGCGTTTGTCTAGTACATAGTTTTGTTCCAGAGCTTTTTTGTATTGTCCGGTTTGCGAATATTGCCAAATCAATAGTTCATACAACGAAGACGATTGTGGTTTTTGCTGTATTCTTAGAATTATGCTGTTCTCGATTATAATATTTAGGTCGCTATCTACAAAACTTGCCGAAATACTTACTAATCTACTTTGAACATTAGTTAAATAATCAGGCTGTTCAATTATCAAATCAAGAAATTTATCTATCATTTTTTGATAATCGCGTTGGTAATAATAAATATTTGCAAGTTCGTAATCGAAGCTCACTTTCTGTTTTTCAGAAGCACTTATATACATTTGCTCTGCATAATTAAACTGACGATGCATTACAAAAGAATTTGCTGTATTTATTGTTTGACCTCTATTATCAGAAGCCATTTCTATTGCATTACTAAACTCTTTTTCTGCATCTGCCGTACTGCCTATAAGATGATAAATATTTCCTAAATAAACATATAGGCTGGGGTCGGTTTTATTCTTTCGTAACTCCTTTTTTAGAAATTTTTCGGCAGTTTTATAATCTTCTAATTCACTTAAACATCTTATGTAGTTATTCCTGTAACTTGCATATCCAAATTTTTCGTATAGCTGCTCATATAATATTGATGCTTTATCGTACTCCTTGTTACGCATATATTCAGCAGCTAACTGACTGTCGTAATGTTGCGATATAACTGTCTGTGGAAATAACAAAACGGCAATTCCTAAAACAAATAAGTATTTTATTAAACTAAATTTCAATTTAATCTTCGATTTTTTCAATTAATGATAATGCTTGATTATGGTATTCAGTAAACTTCTCTTTATGTTCGTATGCAAATTCAAGTCTGTCTTTTACTTCTTGTGTTAAAAACTGCATTACCGAATCTTCAACATATAAATATTTATTAAATTCTTCAGGTTTTAATAGCTTATTCGAAATATCGTGTTTTAGTGTATTAAGTTGATTTTCACGATATTGTAATCGATTCAATAAATCACCACGATAATTATTTAGAAACTTTTTAAATGTTTTATCCAAAGTTCCATAATAATATATTACATCAAGGTCTTTATTACTTAAATCGGGTAAGTTTTCTTTACAAAAATATGCATTGTACTTTACAACTGTATCGTATATCATCCGAAAAGTATCAATATCAGGACTGTTTAACTCGTCTTGAAGATTCTGATTTACAACAAGTAAACTGTCGATTTGTTCTACAGCTTGGCGGTTTTCGGTAGGTGTACAAGATATTAATAAAAATAATGGGATAATTAGGAAAAAGTTTTTCATAGTTTTATGATATTTACATTAATTTAAATTTAGAACTTAATAGTTTAGTTTTTATTTTAAGATATCTTATTAAATCCTGTATAAGGAATTAATACTTCGGGAATATTAACTCCTTCGTTATCTTGATAGTTTTCAATAATTGCGGCCATTATTCGTGGTAAGGCAAGAGCACTACCATTAAGGGTGTGAGCAACAATATTTTTTTTCTGCTCCTTACTTTTATATCTTAGTTTTAAGCGATTAGATTGAAAACATTCAAAATTAGATACTGAGCTTACCTCTAACCATCTTTCTTGTGCTGCTGAGAAAACTTCAAAATCGTAAGTTAATGCTGAAGCAAAACTCAAATCGCCACCACATAATCTTACAATGCGATATGGTAGCATAAGCTTTTTAAGAAGGCTTTCAACATGTAAAACCATTTCGTTTAAAGTTTCGTAAGATTTATCGGGGGTTTGAATTTGCACTATCTCGACTTTATCGAACTGATGTAAACGATTTAAGCCTCTTACATGAGCTCCCCAGCTTCCTGCTTCACGCCTAAAACATGCCGAATAACCAACATGTTTGATAGGCAAAACATCTTCGTCTAAAATTACATCACGGTAAATATTAGTAATAGGTACTTCTGCGGTTGGAATCAAATATAAATGATCATTAACTACATGATACATCATACCTTCTTTATCGGGAAGCTGTCCTGTGCCAAATCCGCTTGCTTCATTAACTACTAAAGGAGTAAGAACTTCTTCGTAGCCGGCAGTTTCGGCTTGATCTAAAAAGAAACTTATAAGGGCTCTTTGAAGTTTTGCTCCCTTACCTTTATATATAGGAAATCCTGCTCCTGTAATTTTATTTCCAAGTTCAAAATCAATAATATCATATTTAGAAATTAGTTCCCAATGAGGTTTTTTGTTTTGTAAGTTGGGAATTATACCGCCTTTTCTAATTTCAATATTGTCGTTTTCTGATTTACCTGGTTGTACTTCTTCATTGGGAATATTTGGCAGTAATACTAACAAATCATCTAGTTTACTTTGATAGTTTTGTTGTAACAACTCCAACTCCTTTATTTTGATTTTAAGCGAAAGAGTTTCAGATTTAAATTTTTCAGCTTCCGCGGTTTTGCCTTCTTTAAAACAAATTCCAATTTGTTTAGAAATATTATTTAAAGTGCTTTGCAGATTATCTCTTTCTGCTTGATTTGTCTTACGATTATTATCTAATTCAATAATTTCTGCAACTATTTTTTTAGCATCAAAGTTCTTAACCTTTAGTCGGTCAATTACAAATTCTGAATTTTCTCTTAATACTTGAATATTTAACATAAGCTTGACATTATAAAATAAAAAAATCCTGTTTTCTCTGCAAAGTTAGAAAAAACAGGACATTAATATGTTTTAATTTTTTAAGATTATTCTGCCGAACTTGGTTCTACAGAAACATAAGATTTATTGTCTCTTTTCTTTTGGAATTTAACCACACCGTCGCAAAGTGCGAACAATGTATGGTCTTTCCCTAATCCAACATTATTACCCGGATTATGTCTTGTGCCGCGCTGGCGAACTATTATGTTTCCAGCAACAGCTTTCTGTCCGCCGTATATTTTTACACCTAGTCGTTTACTTTCCGATTCGCGACCGTTTCTTGAACTACCTGCTCCTTTCTTATGTGCCATGGCTCAAATTTTTATGCTGTTATTTCTTGAATTTCTACTTCGCTAAAATACTGACGATGTCCATTAAGTACTTGGTAACCTTTACGTCTTTTTTTCTTGAAAACCTTTACCTTATCGCCTTTTACGTGATCTAATACTTTTGCAACTACTTTTGCATTTTTTACTACCGGTTTTCCTACTTTTATTTTACCGTCGTTGTCAATCAGTAATATTTTATCAAACTCAATATCACTGCCTGTTTCAGCATCTAAACGATGAACAAAAAGCTTATTGCCTTTTTCTACTTTAAATTGCTGTCCTGCTATCTCTACTATTGCGTACATTGTCAGTTAATTAATTCTAAATATTATTTATCATTTAGGGCTTGCAAAGGTAAATAAACTTTAATATTAAGCAAAAGAATTCTATCATTTTTTTTCAATTATGATTAATTCTATACTTTTTCTTATTTTTGAGAGTTATTGCAGATGTATGAAAATAGAAAAATTTATACTTATTATAATATTTCTTGTGTTGGTACAAACCATGTGGGCACAACGAAGACGACCCGAAAATTTACCTAAGCTTGATAATCAAACAGCCCATTTTGGGTATTCATTAGGATTAAATTCTATGGGCTTTACCATACGTCCTGTGCAAGAGTTTCTCTTTTTCGATACTGTTTTTGGGATTGAAACTACTCATTATGTTGGCTTTAATATAAATATGATTGCAAATTTGAGGATACTTGAATATCTTGATGTAAGATTTTTACCCGGATTAATGTTTGGACAACGCGATCTCGAATATAAAGTAATGCGAGATACATCATTTAGAAGGCACACAATGAGAATTGAATCAACGTTCTTAGATTTTCCATTATTATTTAAATATAAAGCAGCAAGACTTAATAATTTTAGACCATTTCTTGTTGGTGGAGCTTCGTTTCGTGTTGA
This sequence comes from Bacteroidales bacterium, assembly GCA_028702675.1. GTDB lineage: Bacteria > Bacteroidota > Bacteroidia > Bacteroidales > ML635J-15 > JAQVOJ01. The sequence goes on along the minus strand of JAQVOJ010000010.1, from coordinate 36,616 downwards.
TTTAGCCGCACAACGAAAAGTTGACCCTACGGAATTACCAAAAATTAGACTTAAACCTTTAGATGCTTATTATGAAGTTGGCGTTGGAGTCGATTTCTTTTTGGAATATTTTATGTTTGGAATTGAACTTAAAGGTAGTTTTGGAATGTTTAATATGGTACGTTACGATAATTCAGAGTTTTCTGAAGTTTATCAAAAGCTAAATTCAAAAATGATTATACTGTCATTCCATTTCGAAGGTGGAAAAATTGACAAAATTAAATGGTGGGAAAACTAATATGAATCGTACCGAAACCCTGATAATTAGTCCCGACAAAGTATGGGATAAAACCAAATTAAAATCTGCCCTGGCAAAAAAAATTGATGTAAATGCCGAGGATATAAGTTTTTGTATTGTAAAAAGACGCTCAATTGATGCACGTAAATCTGTTCTTTACAATGTTCTTGTTGAATATGGCTTAGGGAAGGAAAAACCTAAAACCGAAAAATTTGCAAGCGATTTCAAAAATGTAGAGCATTCAGAGTCTGTCTTAATCGTTGGAGCAGGACCTGCTGGATATTTTGCTGCTCTAAAATTATTAAGCCTCGGTATAAAACCCGTAATATTGGAGCGAGGGAAGCCTGTTGAAGAAAGAAAATTTGATATCTCAGCTCTTCATCGTGATCAAATTCTAAATCGAAATTCCAATTATGCTTTTGGCGAAGGTGGAGCCGGAACCTATTCAGATGGTAAATTATATTCACGATCAAAACGTAAACATGATGTAAACGATGTCCTAAATCTTTTTCATCATTTTGGAGCAGTGCCCGATATCCTTATTGATACACATCCACATATCGGTACCGACAAGCTTTCGTCTATAATAAAAAATTTACGCAATACTATAATTGAATTTGGTGGAGAAGTAATTTTTAATTCATGTGTTACTGATATTATTGTTGAAGATAATATGTTTAAATCTGTAATAACCGAAAATGATATCGAATATAATGCGAAAGCAATAATATGGGCAACCGGACATTCAGCTACTGAATCGTATCATTTACTTCAACATAGGAACATCCCCATCGAAGCTAAAGGGTTTGCGATGGGTGTTCGCATTGAGCATCCGCAAGAATTGATTGATAAAATACGTTATGGTAGAGAGAGAGGTAAGTATTTACCTGCAGCTGCTTATGCTATAGTTTGCCAACAAAAGGGAAGAGGAGTTTACTCGTTTTGTATGTGCCCCGGTGGAACTATTGTGCCTGCTTTAACCGATGTGAATACAAGAGTGGTAAATGGAATGTCGAATAGTTATCGTAATTCGAATTATGCTAACTCTGGACTTGTTGTGGAAATTCGCCGCGAAGATTTACCCGAACAGGATTCGCTTGCAGGGTTAAGATATCAGCAATCACTCGAACAGCAAGCAGCACTTAATAGCGGAAATGGATTGATTGCACCTGCACAGGCTCTGGGCGATTTTGTAGATGGTAAAATATCTTCGTATTTACCTAAAAACTCGTATTCTCCCGGAACTGTAAGTTCTCCAATACACTTTTGGATGCCGGAACATATTTCGACAAGACTTAAACTAGCACTTAAATATTTTGGTAAAAGAATGCCCGGCTTTGTTACCAACGATGCCATTATGCTTGGAGTTGAATCAAAAACCAGTTCCCCTGTTAGAATAATTCGTGATTCTGTAAGTTTAATGTCGCCAAAGTGTCAGGGATTTTTCCCTGCGGGCGAAGGAGCCGGATATGCGGGAGGAATCATGTCGTCGGCTATTGATGGAAGACGTATTGCAGAAAAAGCAGCAGAATTTGTATCCTAAAAAACTGTAGATGATGAGAATAGATATTATTACTGTTTTACCTGAATTGTTGAAAAGTCCGTTTAATTATTCTATTATTAAACGAGCAATAACAAATGGGCTTGTAAGTATTAATATCCATGATTTGCGTGAATACGGAATTGGAAAACATAAACAAGTTGATGATTATGCTTTTGGTGGAGAGGCGGGAATGGTTATGATGATTGAACCGATTTTTACTATTATCGAAAAACTAAAATATCAAACTAACTATGATGCTATAATTTATACTTCTCCAGATGGAAAACCTTGGACCCAAAAAACTGCAAATCACTTCTCAACATTAAAAAATATAATTATTCTGTGTGGACATTATAAAGGTATTGATCAACGAATAAGGGATAATTTAATAACACATGAATTTTCGCTCGGAGATTTTGTGCTTACTGGAGGCGAGTTGGCTGCTGCTGCTTTTACTGATAGTATCGTAAGATTAATACCGGGAGCAATTGGAGATGAACAGTCGGCACTTACAGATTCTTTTCAGGACGGGATGCTTGCTCCACCTGTATATACACGACCTGCCGAATTTAATGGATGGAAAGTTCCCAATATCTTACTATCAGGAAACTTTCCTAAAATCGAAAAATGGCGAGAAAATCAATCTTTTGAAAGAACAAAACGCTTTAGACCCGATTTGCTTGATGAATAATACAGGTTGGGTAGGTAAAAGCCATAGATAAAACAATTTTATTTTATCACTACTTACATTTTGCTATTTTTGTGGGCTTAATTAGAATACAGATACAATAATATGGAAATTACTAGCAAATACAGTCCTAAATTTATCGAAGAAAAATGGTATAAGTACTGGAACGATAATAAATTGTTTCACTCAGAACCTAACAATCAAGAACCTTATGTAAACGTTATTCCTCCTCCAAATGTAACCGGAGTATTACATATGGGGCATATGCTAAATAATACAATCCAAGATATCTTGGTTCGTAGGGCTCGTATGCTTGGTAAAAATGCTGTATGGGTACCAGGTACCGACCATGCAAGTATTGCTACCGAAGCTAAAGTTGTGGCTAAGCTTCGCAATGAGGGTATAGATAAAAATACTTTGAGTAGAAGCGAATTTCTTGATTACGCTTGGGAGTGGAAAGAAAAACATGGGGGAATTATTTTAGAACAACTTAAAAAACTCGGTGCTTCTTGCGACTGGGATCGTACTGCCTTTACAATGGACGAAATTCGTTCTAAAAGTGTAATAAAAGTATTTATCGATCTATATAATAAAGGTCTTGTTTATCGTGGTGTTAGAATGGTTAATTGGGATCCACAAGCTAAAACTGCTGTATCAGACGAAGAGGTAATTTACACCGAAGAAAATAGCAAATTGTATTATATTAATTATCCTATCGAGGGAAATAATGATTTTGTACAGATTGCAACTACTCGTCCCGAAACAATTCTTGGCGATACTGCTGTATGTGTTAATCCAAACGATAAAAGATTTACTCATCTTTCAGGGAAAAACGTTATCGTACCTATGGTAAACAGGGTAGTGCCAATTATTTTTGATGATTATGTAGATATGGAATTTGGTACAGGATGTCTTAAAATTACTCCTGCACACGATATTAATGATTACGAAATTGGAATACGCCACAATTTAAATAGTATAGATATTTTTAATGATGATGGTACTTTAAACTCTGATGCAGAATTGTTTATTGGCGAAGACAGGTTTAATGCAAGGAAACTTGCTGTAGAAAAATTAAAAAATTTAGGACTACTGGTTAAGGAAGAAGATTATATAAACAAATTGGGACGTTCTGAACGCACAAATGCTGTTATTGAACCGAAACTCTCGATGCAGTGGTTTCTTAAAATGGAAGATTTGGTAAAACCGGCAATTGAAGCAGTAGAAAATGATGACATTAAACTTTATCCACCAAAATTTAAAAATACTTATCGCCACTGGATGGAAAATGTTAGAGATTGGTGCATAAGCCGTCAATTGTGGTGGGGACATCAGATACCGGCATTCTACATTAATGGTACAAACCAAATTGTAGTTGCAGAAACTAAAGAAGAAGCCTTAATAAAAGCCAGAGAGCTTACAAAAAATAGCGAAATTTCTGTTAACAACCTTACTCAAGACGAGGATGTTCTTGATACATGGTTCTCATCGTGGTTATGGCCTATATCGGTATTCGATGGAATTAATAATCCCGATAACCCTGATTTTAAATATTATTATCCTACCAACGATTTGATTACTGCTCCCGAAATCTTGTTTTTCTGGGTTGCACGTATGATTATTGCAGGATACGAATATACAGGGGAAAAGCCATTTAATAATGTTTACTTACATGGTATAGTGAGAGATAAGCAGAGGCGTAAAATGAGTAAATCGCTCGGAAATTCGCCTGATCCTATACAGCTTATGGATAAATACGGTGCCGATGGCGTAAGAGTTGGTATGTTGCTATGCTCCCCTGCAGGTGGAGACCTCCTTTACGACGATAGTTTGCCCGAACAAGGTAGGAACTTTGTGAATAAAATTTGGAATGCTTTCAGATTGGTTAAATCATGGCAAATAAGTGATGAGATACAAGCTCCTGAAGCAGCACAAAATGCAACAGAATGGTTCGATAATAAATTTCAACAAACTCTCGAACAATTAAACCGTCAATTTGATGAATTCCGGTTAAGCGAAGCCCTTATGACTGTTTATCGAATGTTTTGGGACGATTTTTCTTCATGGTATTTGGAATTGGTAAAACCCGAATATGGAAAACCAATCGATAAAAACACATACTACAAAACTGTTGAATTTCTTGAAAAACTATTAAAAGTATTGCATCCATTTATCCCATTTATTTCTGAACATATTTGGCAAACAATTGAAAACAGAACCAAAGGCGATAGCATTATGATAACCCAATGGCCTCAGTTTACCGGATATAATAAAGAATTGATAAAAACATTTGAAGATACAAAAGAAATTATTACCAATATCAGAACTATTCGTAAAGAAAAAGATATTGCGATGAAAAATGAATTGGTTTTACATTATGGCGAAAATAATACGGGAAAATATTTTGTTGAAATAATAAAAAAACTTGTTAACATTAGTAATATAGAAGCTCTTAAAGAATCACAAACTTCGTTATTGTCTTTTCGAGTAGCAACAGATGAATTCTTTGTGCCTCTACCCGAAGATTCTGTAGATATTGAAGCAGAGTTAGTTAAACTCAATGAAGAACTTAAATATACTAAGGGGTTTCTTAATTCTGTAATGAAAAAACTCAGTAACAAAGGATTTGTAAGTAATGCACCTACTAAAGTTGTCGAGATAGAAAATAAAAAGAAAGAAGACGCAGAAGCAAAAATCAATCTTTTAGAACAGCAAATAGAACAATTAAAGAAATAAAATAATTATAGAAGTAAATTCTTTACAAGCACCCGTGTTCCCACAATACTATTAGTTCCTCAATCTCTTTGTCGCTTGCTTCGGCATCATATTCCGCTTTCAAGTCATTTTTAAATAACAAAGCAATTCCTTGCCAAAAGAATGCCACTACCGAACCTTTAAGGTCTTCAATTAAATGATAGGCTGTATTGCCGGTTTGCCTATCGATTAGTTTTACAAGCATAAAGCCCTGACTCATAGTAAGTTTTTTCATTGTGTCTTTATACTTATCCATTAAATCCTTTTCTTTCTTTTTTATGTAAGCCTTTTTGGCTTCTTCAGTAGGTAAGCGTTCAACAACAGTTTCGATAGCTTCTAGTTCTTCTTCTATTAATAAAGCATATGGATAAACTTTCTTAAAATTATATCGAAGCTTATTATATCTTTTCCTCTCACGATTATTTTTAAATGTTTTTTGTGGGAATACAAATATCTCATCAGCAAAAATTACAGGCATTTGTGTACTTGCATATATACTGTCAATATTAAGGCTTTGCATGACGTACTTAGGCATTTGAGCTTCAACTTTAAAACTGTTAAAACCAAAAAAAATCACAAAAAGTAAAAAAAATAGAACTAATTTATGAGGTTTCATCACCAGTATTTTTAATTTTGGTCTTCAATTCAATAAATGTACCAAAAAATTGAAATTCGAAACTAAAATATATTATTGGCTTGCCTTATTGTTTTTAGGGTTTACATGGGGTGCTTCATTTGTTTTAATGAAATACGGATTAAAAAGTTTTTCTTACAGTCAGGTTGCTGCTATACGTATGTTCTCTGCATTTATTGTACTTTTACCATTTAGCATTAAAAATATAAAAAAAATAAATAAGAAAAATATTACAGGAATTTTAATTGTAGCATTTATAGGTAATTGTATCCCCGCATTTTTGTTTACAATTGCTCAAACAAAAATAAATAGCAGCCTAGCCGGAATGTTAAATGCAAGTACTCCCGTTTTTACACTTTTATTCGGACTGATATTATTTCAAACAAAAACTTTTCGTTCTCAAGTTATCGGTGTTATTATTGGACTTGCCGGTGCTATAGGTTTGGTATTATCTAATAGCACAGCTACTGAAATACACGTAAATGCATTTGCACTTTTTGTTGTTTTAGCAACTATGATGTATGGTTATAATATGAATTATGTACAATCAAAACTAAAAAGTTTAAACGGATTCGAAATTGCAACATTAGCATTTCTGTTTATTGGTCCGGTTACAGGTATTTATCTTGCATTTACTGATTTATCTGCACCGCTTATTACTCCTGATTTTACCAAAAACTTATTATTTGTATTATTGTTAGGGATTTTTGGTTCGGCTGTAGCTGTTATAATTGTTAATATATTGATTCAAAGGGTCGGAAGTATGTTCGCTTCGTCTGTTACATATATAATTCCTGTTTTTGCTGTATTTTGGGGAATTGTTGATGGAGAGATTATTTCTTTAAATCAAATATTAGCTATATTGCTCATTCTTACAGGTGTTTATCTTATTAACAAAAAGAAAAAAGAAAATGAAATTGAAAAAATATCATAAGCTTATATTAAGTGTACTGAGCGGGGGTTTATTAAGTTTAGGTTATACTCAACTCGGTTTAGGTTGGACAATGCTTTTTGCGTTTATTCCTATCCTTATACTGAGAGATGCAGGAACTAAAGATGAAAATAAAAAGGGAAGTAATTATGTTTTTCTTTGGTCGCTTATTAGTTTTATTATTTGGAATGCAATTTCTACTTGGTGGATATATTACTCAACAGCACCCGGTGCAGTAGTCGCCATACTCTTGTCTTCATTGTTTATGGCTTCGGTTATTTGGTTTGCAGCATTAGCAAATAAATATTTAGGAAAAAAAACAGGATATGTTGCATTTGTAAGTTTTTGGATGAGTTTTGAATACCTTTTTTTGAATAGTCAAATTTCCTGGCCATGGTTAATATTAGGAAACTCTTTTGCAAATAATATTGCATGGGTTCAATGGTATGAATTTACCGGACATCTTGGTGGAAGTTTATGGATTCTTACAGTTAATATTTTATTGTACGAACTTGTGAAATCAAGAATGGAAAATATAGGTAAAAATATTTTAATAAGGAAATATTTAACATTAGCATTAGTAATATTCATACCTTTAACTTATTCTTTAATAAGATATTATACATATAGTGAAACAGATAACCCCGTGGATGTTGTTGTTTTTCAACCTAATATTGACCCATACGACGAAAAATATGATATTCCTGATTGGGAGCAAGTTGAAAATATGTTTGTTCTTGTTGATTCCTTAATGGATGATAGTGTTGATTTTATTGTAGGTCCCGAAACTGCTATCCCTAACGGTATGTGGCTTGATGAACTAATAGAGGAACGTAATATTAATTTTATTCGTAATTATTTGAATCAATATCCCAATACTGCTTGCATAATAGGTGCTGTTACTCGTAAATATTATCCCAAAGGAAATGATAAAACTGAAACAGCAAAACCTTTTGGTTCAACAGGTGATTTTTACGATTTATACAATACGGCAATTTACATTGACACTTCCGATAATTTTCAGGTTTACCATAAATCAAGACTTGTTCCTGGCGTTGAAATGATGCCCTACCCCAAAATATTTGGTTTCTTGGGTGAGTTAATTGTTGATTTGGGAGGAATAAGAGGCAGGCTAGGCTATCAGGAAGAACAAACCCCTTTAGTGCGAGAAAGTGATTCGTTAAAAATAGGTTCTGTAATTTGTTACGAATCGGTTTATGGTGAGTTTTACAGCAAATTTGTTAAAAATGGAGCTCAACTTATGGCGATTATTACAAACGATGGGTGGTGGAGTAATACTGCCGGACATCGTCAGCATAAAAGTTATGCCTCGCTACGTGCAGTTGAAACACGCCGCAGTATAGCACGCTCTGCAAATACCGGCATTAGTTGTTTCGTAAATCAAAGGGGCGATATATTAATGGCTTGCGATTGGTGGGAAAAAGATGTAATTAGAACTAAACTAAATTTAAACGATAAAATTACATTCTATACCAAATATGGAAATTATATGTCACGAATGTCGCTTGTAGTTTCTGCACTCCTTGCACTTGCAATAATCCCAAATATTTTAATGAAGCGTAAAAAGAAAAAAAAATAATACCGTACTCCAATAGAGCTATTGGGATATCGTGTGGTACATACCTTGCGATATTACCAGTTTAAATCCTCCTTACATCAAAAAAGCTACCGCTTAATTCCTCTTGAATTTTATTGATTGTTTCTGCAATTTTAGGAGCAATATTATTAGGTTTTGGCATGTCAGCTGTACCTCTTGCCTTTTTTAGTCTTTGCATTGTTGGAAATTGCTTATCTTCTGGTAAACTTGATATGTATTCTTGCATTTGTGTATCAACAAGTCCTGGGGCAAGTGCCGAAAAATGCACTTCAGGAATTTCATCAGCATATAAGCTAATTAGCATATTTAATGCAGCTTTCGAAAGTGAATATGCATTCCATCCTCTACTGCCACTTATTGCTGCACCCGAGGATATTGCTACTATCTGATTGGGTATATTATATTTAACCAGATTGTCGATTAGTATTTTATTCGACCAAACATTGGTGTCCATTACTTTTTTAATATTAGTAAGCGATGATTCTCTCATATCAGCTATTTTGCCAAGTATCCCTGCATTTAGGATTGCTAAATCAATTTTAGGGGTATTAACTAATATGCTTTTAAATTTTGCGGGTAGGCTATCAAGATTAGACAAATCTAAACTATAATAAGTGAAGTTTTCGTATGAACGTAAATCAGTATTAGAACTTCTGCTAAGTCCGATTACTATATATCCTTTGTTTAGGTAATATTTTGCCAATCCTTCGCCTAGCCCCTTGCTAGTTCCTGTTATAAGTATATTCATAAAAATTATTGTTGTTTTTTCTACCTAACAGACTTTCACGTTTAATTGTTTGGAATTTTGATTTAATATAGTAAGGTTTTATTTCTTGTTTGTAGTTTGAGTCATGAAGCAGAAAGATTATTAAAGGAGAATTTAAATGTATAGTATAATTTGTGATTTGCATTTCTAATTATATTTTTTTTTATTGTTTGCTTAAACTATTTATTATGCATTGGATAGACTTTAGTATTTTTATTGTTTACATGATAGTGATGTTGGGAGTAGGGTTTTATTTCTTGAAAAGGAATAAAAACACCGAAGATTATTATGTAGGAGGTCGTTCATTGGGGAAATGGCATATAGGTTTATCGGTTGTAGCTACTGATGTAGGTGGAGGTTTTAGTATAGGACTTGGAGGATTAGGATTTTTAATGGGATTGTCGGGGAGTTGGATGCTCTTTACAGGTCTTATTGGAGCATGGCTTAGTGCTGTTCTGCTTATACCAAAGGTAAGTAATGTTGCCCGCGATAACAAATTTATGACTTTTCCACAACTGTTTACACATTATTATGATGGTAAAGTAGCTTTGGTTGCAGGAATTATTTCTGCAATAGGTTACATCGGTTTTACAAGTAGTCAATTATTGGCGGGGGCAAAATTGGCTTCGGCAACATTTCCTGAATTTAATATTAATACAGCTCTTCTGATAATGGGAATAATTGCGATTGTTTATACCGGAACAGGTGGGCTTAAAGCTGTAATTTATACCGATACCATTCAATGGGCAATATTACTTGTCGGATTAATTTTTATTGGGATACCGTTTGCATATTATACAACCGGAGGTTGGGACGTAATATCTACTAGCCTTAGCAAAGAGTTTTTTTCTTTGAGTAATATTACTTGGCAACAACTTGTAAATTGGGGATTCACAATTATTCCAATTTGGTTTGTTGGGATGACCTTATATCAGCGAATATATGCCAGTAAAAGTACCAAAGAAGCTCAAAAAGCTTGGTATATAGCAGGTCTTTTTGAATATCCGGTAATGGCCTTTATGGGTGTAATTCTTGGTTTGCTAGGTAAAGTTGCTTTCGATGCCAATATGTTTGCCGATATTGGGTATGCAGCAGGTAGCTCTATAGATGAAGAAATGGGTTTGCCATTATTGCTTAACCCGCATTATTCATACGATTAGCTTTGTGTAGCTGGTAGGCGTCGAAACTTGCAGATATATCCTTATATTTCAAGAGTTTTGCAACGAAGCAGATGCACAAAGATAATTGTAAGCTTTCTCAAAATTTGGCTAATAATAAAACCATAAGCACCGTGCCAATCCACTGACTAAAATCTTGTTACGAGCCAACCAAGAATAATGCGATGAATAATGCGGGTTAACCATGTTTTACCCGTTGGTTTATTAGGATTGATGTTGGCAGCCTATTTTTCGGCCATACTTAGCACTGCCGACTCATACTTGATGGCTGCTTCAGGAAATGTTCAAACAGATTTGTTAGGAAAATGGAGATTCTTGAATAAAAATAAAAAGCATACACTCCGAATTTCTCAAATTATTACAATTCTTATTGGAGCATTTGCTCTGTTATTAGCATCAAATATGCAAAACGTTCTTTCACTTATGCTATACTCGTATGCTTTTATGGTAAGTGGACTACTTTTGCCCGTAATTGGAGCATTATATTGGAAGAAGGCAAGTCCTTTGGCAGCTTTAGTGGCTATGATAGGAGGAGGTGGAACCACAATAAGCTTGATTGCTTTAGATGTAAATTTACCACTAAACCTTGATGCAAATATTTTGGGGATTACCATTTCCTCAATTCTATTTTTTGGTATAGGAATAATTCAATATAAATTAAAGGATAAATAAGGTAAATCATAAAACTAATAGTGATTGAACTATGTACCTATACTTTAGGTTTAGAATAAAATATGAAGACTAAAGTCCTGTTTCTATTGTTCCACTTTCGTAGTTAAACTCTGAGCCGCCGGCAGAGTGTGGTATCGAAAATATTATTATCATAATAATAGCTGCTACAATTATTGTCCATTTTCTATCTTTTTTTACATTTAAAACTATTGCTATAATCCAAAAGATTACTGCTATTAAAGTTTTATTATCGGTTAAGTCTTTCCCAATTGGCCAACCAGTCCATGCATCGCCAAATGCGTAATACTGTATTATTGGGCCTAAAATGAAACCGCCTAAAACCAAAGCTCCAAATGTAAGGTAGCTCATTAGTTTGTAATTACCATTATTACTTACAGCCATTAGCAAACTAACTATTGCAAATAGCATAGATAAGAACATCGCTAAAATGTGTGGAATTAAAACTGCTGCCGGCACATCTCCTTTAAATCTTATAATTGCCGTGTTTTTTGAATTATTGAAAACTTCTAAATCATTTTTGTATAGAGATATATAATATTGTATTTTGGCGGCAGGCGGTTGTTCTGGTAAAACAGCAGTATAATTATTGTCTTTTAGCTGCATTTCAATTGTATCTGTTTCAAAATTACCGGGATATTTATGAAATATTAATAATGCACGATTAAATTCGGAGTTATTTGGAACATTTACTTCACAGTCTTTGCCAATAGTTGCTGATCGTGTAAGTTTTAAATCGTATTCACTCCCGTTTAGTTCAGTTTTTATTCTTAGTGGGTGAGTAGGTCCTGTAAGTCTTTGATAAACCGATGATCCCAAGGTTATAATTATTGCAGCTATCCAAATTAGTGTTTTTTTCATTCTTAGAATTTTAATTCGATATCAATTATTTTATTATTACGAATAACTTTTGCCTTAACTGTTTGGCCTTCTTTAAAATCAGACATTACATGCATATAGTCATAAATGCCGCTGATTTTTGTCCCATCAAGTTCTGTAATAATATCTCCTTTTTGCATTTTCGCATTATAAGCAGTTCCTCCGGGTACTACTCCATCTATGCGTAACCCATTGCCACTATCGTCGGTAATATCCGGCATAATACCCAGTTTAACTTTCATTTCGCCACCATGTCGGTTTTTCGATTTTTGTTCTACCTCTTGGTAAGTAAGTGTAATTTCGGGTTTCGCAAATAAATCCACAATACTAACTGATAGCGATGCAGTTAATTCCATCCCTCCAAAATTTATTAATTCTATAACATCAGCCGGAGTATGATAATCGTTGTGAGTACCTGTATAGAAAAATAATACAGGAATTTTTTCGGAATAAAACGATGCTTGGTCTGAGCCACTATATCCTCCGCCTCTAAGGCTTATCTCAAGCTTATGTTCAGGTAATGTTTGTATTAACGAATCAAATTCTACGGCAGTAGTACTTCCAATTAAAGTTAACTTGTTCTCATTCATTCTGCCGACCATATCATAATTAAGCATTACTTTAATATTATCTTTATTGAAAGGTAAATTTTCAACAAAATATTTGCTTCCTATAAGGCCTTGTTCTTCAGCTCCAAAAAGTACAAAAGCGATATTACAATCAATTGGGTTTTTGGAAAAATATTCGGCAAGCATCAGTACCATGGCTGTACCACTGGCATTATCGTCTGCACCGTAATGTATCGCTTTTGTTTCAGGTGCACGAGACCCTGAATTTGGACCGCCCCAACCTAAATGGTCGTGATGTGCACCTATTACAATCCAGTAGTTTGTTTGGTCTGATTTAAGATATCCGGCTACATTGGCTGTTTCTGAATATATCTTGTCATTATCAACATTTACATATAATTCAATAGGAATAATTGTGCCATTGCTTAATTCTGAAATATCTATCTTAAAATACTTTTTTAAGGCTTTATTACTTAATTGAATTGCAGGAATTCCTATTGGAGATACAGAGCGATTATGTACAAAGGGTGAAAAATTGCTTTTGTCGGTAAGCAAAATAAAGCCTCCTGCTCCCAGATGTTGTGCTTTAATTGCTAAGTTTATTATGCTTTTGTAATCAATAGTTGTGTCTATTGGTAAGTAGTACAATACCCATTTCCCATTATAATCTGCTCCTGCTTTATTTAGCTTATTATCAATAATTATTTGAGCCGACAATTCATCATTATTTGAAAAATTAAATGGTAAATAATCTTTGTCTAATTTAAGTTTACGATTATCAATTTTTGCAGTAGTGTTTTTTCCATGCGATATATCGCTTACAATATTAAAATTTTGTTTATACCCAAATTCAAATGGTTTAACTCCGTATGATTCAAATTCTGAGATTAAGTATTCAATAGTTTTGATGTCTCCTTTAGTGCCAGGGAACCGCCCCTCCATTTCCTCGTTGGCAAGATAATTAATTGCTTCTATAGCGGTGTTAATGTTTTGAGAACTAACTATATTAGTGTTGATTATTAAAAGAAAACAGATCACAGAAAACAAACTAAGTATATTCATTGGTATCTTTTTTTAAAATTAAAAATTTATAAAATATTCCATCAATGATTTAAACAATGATAGAATACACAAATATAATTGATTTTAAAACTTAACAACTGTTTTATGGCATTAACAATAAATATAGAGATGAGTTTATGCGGATAATGTAGTTTAAAATGATAAAAATATCCATGTTAAGGGTAGTAAAGTATTATATTGGATAGAGCTAACAAGAATAATAATTTCAGATAAGTAAAAAAAACTTTGTCTTTTATTTGTGATATGCCTATTTTCGTGAGTTTTTACGAAATAAATTTAAATTGAATTAAATACTTAATAACTAAGTGATTATTGTATTATGGATAACCACGAAAATCTGAACCTGAACGAAGAAATCGGGAATGAATCTTCGCAGGGTAATGTGTCTGGAACTTCTGCTAATAAGCAGGAAGAACATAAAACAGCTAAAGACGTAACTAATAATGTTGTTAAAAAAGATAAAGCAACAAGTACTAACATTAGCAAATCGGAAAGGAAATCGGATGAGTTTGTTATTTTGCCTGAAGAAGACGATTCGGAGAATATAGAAACTCAAGAAGACGAAATTGATGATGATACAGATGTTCAGGGCGATGAGCAAAATAATATTGATTATAGTAGTTTAAGCAAAGAAGAATTGCTTGTCGTGCTTAATCAGTTATTACGTGAAAAACCGGTATCTTCAATTAAAAGAGATGTAGAAGAAATTAAAAAACATTATTATCGTTTGCGTAATGATGAGATTGAATCTATCAAAAACAAGTTTATTGCTACCGGTGAAGATGAGATTAATTTTGAAGTACCAAAAGACACCGATGAAGCTTATTTTAAAGAACTTTTAGAAGATTACCGTAAACTAAGAACGGATTATGCAGAAGCCTTAGAGAAAATGAAAGAAGATAATCTGGCTCTTAAGAAAGAAATAATAGATAAAATTGGTGTTTTAGCAAATGGAGAAGAATCTTTAAATAATACTTTTAATGAATTTAAGGAATTACAGCAAAAATGGAACGAAATAGGGGCTGTTCCTCATTCCGAGAGCAAAGATTTGTGGCATAGTTACAATCTTCAGGTTGAGCGTTTTTATGACTATATTAAGATTAATAAGGAATTACGTGATCTTGATTTTAAAAAGAACTTGGAATATAAAATTGAGCTTTGCGAAAAAGCCGAAAGCTTAATGTTAGAACCCAATATTGTGGATGCTTACAAGAAGCTTCAGGAGTATCACAACAAATGGAGAGAAATAGGTCCTGTTCCACTTACAAATCGTGAAGAGATTTGGGAGCGTTTTCAGGTAATTACTCGCGAAATTAATAAAAGGCATCAAGAGCATTTTATTAAAATTAAGGAAGAGCGAGAAATGAATCTTAAGCAAAAAGAAGTTCTATGCCAACAAGCAGAAGCAATTCTGAAAATGGAAAGAAATAGTTTTAAGGATTGGAATGAGCAAACCCGACAAATACTGGATTTACAAAAAATGTGGAAAAGTATAGGAATGGTACCTGCAAGCTTAAACACTCCAATATATACTCGTTTTAGAGAATCATGTAATAAGTTTTTTGAAGAGAAAAAGGAATATTTCTTAAAAATTCGGGAAGAACAAAACAATAATTTACAACTAAAATTAGATTTATGCGTTCAAGCCGAGAGTATGCAAAACAGTACAGATTGGAAAAAGACAACTGATGCATTTTTAAAACTCCAGAAAAAATGGAAAACTATAGGTACTGTTCCTCAAAAACAGAATGATGTGATTTGGAAACGTTTTAGAGCTGCTTGTAATCATTTTTTCGAAGCAAAGTCTGAATTCTTTAAAAATCGTCAGGATGAACTAAACGAAAATATGATTGCTAAAGAAAAGCTTATTTCTGAAATTGAAAATTACGAGCCTTCTGATGATCATGCAAAAAATGTTGAAAAAATAAAAGAATTTCAGAACAAATGGACTGAAATTGGTTTTGTTGCGTTTAAGGTTAAAGAAAAATTACAAAAAGATTATCGAGAAGCAATCGACCAATTATACAAAAAGCTTAATATGTCGAAAGATGTTGTTGACATAACTAAGTATCGGGAGCGTATGGATATATATGCCGAAGGTAAAGAATTAGAGAAACTCAGAAAAGAGAGAAGCTATATTATACAAAAAATGAAAACCATTGAAAATGATATTGCTCTATGGGAAAATAATTTAAGCTTCTTTTCAGGCTCGGCAGGCGATTTACTTAAAGATGTAAAAAAGAAGCTTGAGAAAGCACACGAAGAATTAGATAATCTGGCCGAAAAGAAAAAGATTATTGATCTTACAGAAAGAGATGTGAAAAAGCAAATTAAGGAAGAGAAGGACGATAATGATAAATAAAAGATTATTGGTATTATTAGGTGTTGTGTTTTACACAATACTCAGTTATGGTCAATATGGTACTATAAAGGGGTTTGTTTACGATAAAGATAACGGAGAGCCTTGCATATTTGCGAGTGTATATCTTAAAGACACAAGATTAGGTGCAGCAACAGATATTAATGGGTATTTTAGCATAAATCGTGTGCCCGTTGGAACACAAACATTAGTAATTACTTATGTAGGTTACGATAGTATTGCAAGAGAAATTCCAATTACAGATGATGGTCTTTTTTCAGAGACATTTTATATGACTAAGTCTTCGTTTTTACTGCAAGAAACTGTGGTTTCGGCAGAACGAGAAGAAATGCGGACACAAGTAAGAACTTCGGTAGTTAAGGTAACACCTATGCAAATACAGCGTCTCCCAACTGTTGGGAGCGAACCGGATTTAGCTCAATATTTGCAGGTTTTACCAGGAGTGATTTTTACAGGAGACCAAGGAGGGCAGTTGTATATCCGCGGTGGTGCACCTATTCACAATCTGGTTACTCTTGATGGAATGGTAATATATAATCCGTTTCACAGTATTGGATTATTTTCAGTTTTCGATTCCGATATTCTACAATCGGTTGATGTATATACAGGTGGTTTTAATGCAGAATATGGCGGAAGAATTTCTTCCGTAATGGATATTAGAATGAGAGAAGGAAATAAAAAACGTTTTGCAGGTAAATTTTCTGCAAGTACTTTTGGTTCTAAACTATTACTCGAAGGTCCTTTAAAAAAGTTTAAGCAAGGCGAAAATACAATTTCTTATGTGGTTTCAGCTAAAACATCTTTTCTTGAGCAAAGTTCCAAATTATTATATAAATACATAGATGAGGATGGCTTGCCATTTAATTACACCGACTTGTACGGAAAATTGTCTTTTGTAAATCCGGGGGGTAGTAAGTTCAATGTTTTTGGTTTTAAATTTAATGATAATGTAAATTATCAAGAAATAAGCAATCTTGAGTGGGATTCGTATGGAATTGGTGGAAATTTTGTTGCAGTACCAATAGGTAGTACAGTGATGATTAAAGCTAATATGTCTTACACTGATTATCAAATTCATATTCAGGACGTAAACAATACTCCAAGACAAAGCAGGATTAATGGTTACAATTTGGGACTTGATTTTGTGTATTTTCTTGGTAAAAACGAATTTGTTTGGGGAATAGAAACATTAGGGTTTACAACCGATTTCGAATTTTCAAACTCAGTTGGTAGAGAAATCAGACAAAACGACCATACCACTGAGCTTGCTGCGTATGGTAAATATAAACACAATTTTGGGAGTTTGCTTATTGAGCCAAGTATGAGAATTCATTATTATGCATCTATTGGTGATATTTCTCCTGAGCCTAGATTGGGAATAAAGTATAATTTTAATGAAATATTCCGTATTAAATTTGCCGGTGGGCTTTACTCACAAAACTTAATAGCTGCAAACTCCGACCAAGATGTTGTTAATTTGTTTTATGGCTTTTTGAGCGGAAGCAACAATATTCCAAGTACATTCAATGGAGAACCGGTAACTCATAGCTTGCAAAAATCGCAGCATGCTATTGCAGGATTTGAACTTGATATTACTAATAAACTAAACCTTAATGTAGAAGCGTATTACAAAAACTTTAGCCAACTAACTAATATTAATAGGAATAAACTGTACGATGATGTAAGCCAAAACCTTGATAAACCCGATTATTTAAAAAAAGATTTTGTGATTGAAACAGGTAAAGCTTACGGCATAGACTTTTTATTAAAGTACGATAGCCGCAAAGTTTATTTATGGTTAGTTTATTCATTAGGTTATGTTAAGCGTTTCGACGGAATTAAAGAATATGCACCACATTTCGATAGACGACACAATGTGAACTTTGTGGGAACCTATAAATTTGGTAAAGAATTATCGTGGAATATTAGTGCAAGATGGAATTTGGGTTCCGGATTCCCATTTACCCCAACTGCCGGATACTATGAGCAAATGCCATTCTATGCCGATATAAATCTAAACTATTGGCAAGAAAACGGTGATTTAGGAATATTATATGGAGATGTTAATTCTGCCCGATTGCCATATTATCACAGATTTGACTTAACTTTGAAAAAAATTATTAGCTTAGGACAAAATAGTTCGCTTGAATTAACAGCAAGTGTAACAAACATTTACAATCGAGAAAATATTTTCTACTTCGATAGAGTAGATCATGCTCGTGTAAATCAATTGCCAATAATGCCTAGTTTTGGGTTAAGTTTAACATTTTAAACATTATAAAAGTGCCAACAACCAAGTACATATTTGTAACAGGTGGAGTAACATCCTCATTAGGAAAAGGAATAATTTCTGCTTCATTAGCTAAACTTCTTCAATCACGTGGTTATAGAGTTACAATTCAAAAATTGGATCCATATATTAATGTTGACCCCGGCACTTTAAACCCTTACGAACATGGTGAATGTTATGTAACCGAAGATGGAGCCGAAACCGACCTCGATTTAGGACATTACGAAAGATTTTTAAATGTTTATACCAGTCAATCAAATAATGTAACAACCGGAAGAATCTACCAAGATGTTATTAATAAAGAACGACATGGCGATTATCTTGGTAAAACTGTACAAATAATTCCACACATTACCGATGAAATAAAACGCAGAGTAAAGCTACTGGGTACTAAACATAGATACGATTTTGTAATTACTGAAATTGGTGGTACAGTTGGAGATATTGAGTCCTTGCCTTATATAGAAGCACTTCGACAATTTAAATGGGAAATGTCGGGAAATGTGCTTACTATTCATCTTACATTAGTGCCTTATCTTGCAGCTACTGGCGAACTTAAAACTAAACCAACACAACATTCGGTAAAAACTCTTCTCGAAGCTGGAGTACAACCAGATATTATAGTATTAAGGACTGAGCATCCACTTACAACTGATGTAAGGAAGAAAGTTGCATTGTTTTGTAATGTTACTAAAGAAGCTGTAATAGAGTCAAGAAATGTTAGCACAATTTATGAAGTGCCCTTACGCATGCAGAAAGAAAAACTTGATGAAACAGTATTACAAAAGCTTGGTATGCAAATTGGCGAAAGACCGGCACTTACTCCGTGGAAACAATTCTTAAAAAAGCATTATGAGCCAAAACATGAAGTTTTAATCGGAATTATTGGAAAATATGTTGAACTCAAAGATGCGTATAAATCTATCAACGAAAGTTTTGTACATGCAGGTGCTTATAATAATGTAAGGGTAAAGCTTAAACATATTCAAAGCGATAATCTTTGTGAAGAAACAATTTCGGAAAAATTAAAGGCTTTAAATGGGATTTTAGTTGCTCCGGGCTTTGGCAATCGTGGAATTGAAGGGAAGGTATTAGCCGTAAAATATGCAAGAGAAAATAATATCCCATTTTTGGGAATATGTTTAGGAATGCAGTGTGCTGTTATTGAGTTTGCAAGAAATGTATTAGAATTAGAAGATGCCAACAGTACCGAAATGGAACTAAATTGCAAAAACCCTGTAATTGATCTAATGGCTGAGCAAAAAATGATAACTGACATGGGGGGATCTATGAGGTTAGGTGGTTATCCGTGCCGTATTGTTAAAGATTCTAAAGCTCATGACGCATATCGTAAAAACAGAGTTGTAGAAAGACATCGACATAGGTATGAGTTTAATGAGAAATATAAAAGTCTGTACGAAAAAGCAGGAATGAAAGCTACCGGCATTAATCCTGATACTAATCTTGTTGAAATTGTTGAAATACCAAATCATAAGTGGTTTGTTGGTGTGCAATTCCACCCCGAGTATAAAAGTACGGTTTTAAACCCGCACCCTTTATTTATAAAATTTGTAAAAGCTAGTTTGAGTTAATATTTATAAAATAACAATATGGATAGAAATAGCATAATTGGAATAGTAATTATTGGAGTAATTTTAGTGCTTTATTCTGTATTTAATCGTCCTGATAAAGCTCAATTAATGGAGCAAAAAAGAGTGCAAGATTCAATTGCAACGGTTAAAGCAAAAGAAGATTCCTTAAAAGAAGTTGAAAAAGCAATAGCTGCAGAAAAAGAAACACAAGAAACCGATTCGTTGTTAGAACAAGAAGCATTGCTGAGTGAGAATAATGACTCGATAAATAATGTACAACTAAAAGAAAAACTTGGGGTTTTTGCTCACGCAGCTCAAGGCGAACAAAGTTTTATTACAATAGAAAATAATCTTATTAAACTTAAAATATCATCAAAGGGAGGACGAGTTTATCAAGCAGAATTAAAAGAATATAAGGATCATAATGGTAAACCTGTCGTTCTTATCAATACTGATACTACAGTATTTGGAATAGAATTTATGATAGACGGGAGACCAATTTTTACAAATGATTTGTTCTTTGAATCTGTTGAAAATGTTGAGTTTATAGATGCAAACGAAAGTGAAGAAACTCTTACAATGCGTTTAAAAGCAGGCGAAAACAGTTATTTAGATTTTGTTTATACTCTTAAACCTGATGAGTATATGCTCGATTTTGATATCAGATTTTACAACATGCAAGACATAATTAGTAGAAATGTTAATTATGGGAAATTGTATTGGGCCGAGCTTGTAAAAGCACAAGAAAAAGGGCGTAAATGGGAATTGCAAAATACAAATGTATATCTTAAAATGGACGATGATGATATTGAAAAATTATCTGAGCGAAAAAGTGAAGATGAATTTACAAGTAGTGGCAAAATGCATTGGGTTGCTTTTAAGCAGCAATTCTTTTCGTCAGTTCTTATTGCCGATGAGTTAGTTGATGACCCATTAATTACTAGTAATACCATTGATGATGAAAATAGTGAGTTTTTAAAATACTTTACTGCCGAATGTACTTTCCCAATTAAAAATGAACAAGAACAAATTATACCGTTTCAGTTCTATTTTGGACCAAATAAGTTTAAAACTCTTAAGCAATACGATATTAAACTCGAAAAGCTTATCCCTCTGGGCTGGGGTATTTTTGGGTGGGTAAACCGTTTCCTGATAATACCGCTTTTTAACTGGTTAGGAACTTTTATTGGTAGTTATGGAATCATTATTTTAATATTAACCATTATCATTAAAATGCTGTTATTCCCACTTACATATAAGTCCTACATGTCAACAGCTAAAATGAAGGTGCTAAAACCTCAGATTGATGAAATAGCAAAAAAATTCCCTAAAGGAAAAGAAATGGAAAAGCAACAGGCTACAATGGCACTTTATAAAAAAGCCGGAGTTAATCCAATGGGTGGTTGTTTGCCTATGCTGTTACAGTTTCCGATTCTTATTGCAATGTTTAGATTTTTTCCTGCTTCAATAGAATTACGTCAGGAATCATTTTTATGGGCAAGCGATTTATCAGCCTACGATGCCATTGTGTCATGGAATGCCAATATACCTTTATTATCAAACTTTTATGGTAATCACATAAGTTTGTTTACTTTACTAATGGCTATTTCAATGTTTGTCTCAACCAAAATGAGTAGTAGCTCGCAGGCTTCTACAGGGCAACCCGGAATGAAAGTGATGCTGTATATGATGCCTGTAATGATGCTGTTCTTTTTCAATAATTATGCATCAGGCTTAAGCTATTATTACTTTTTAGCAAATCTTTTTACTATAATTCAAACTTGGGTAATTAGAAAATACTTTGTTGATGAGGATAAAGTGTTGGCAAAGCTTGAAGAAAATAAGAAAAAACCTGTTAAAAAATCTAATTGGCAAAAAAGACTCGAAGAAGCTTCAAGACAAAAGAGTAATCAGCAGAGAAGAAGATAAATAATGAGTGCTGAGCATAAACAGAATGAGATTAATCAAATGTTTAATCATATTTCAAAAGATTACGATTTGGTTAATAGTTTGCTCACATTTGGAATTGATAAGTTTTGGAGAAAGTTTTTTATAAAAGCAATTAAAAATGATAAATATCCAGTAATACTTGATATTGCTTGTGGTGCTGGTGAATTGGGAAAATATCTGATTAAATTTGATAGTACAAAGATTATTGGATTAGACCCAAGTCCTAAAATGATAGAGAAAGCTAAAAACAGGTATGCAAATTTTAAAACAGAATATATTGTTGGATATGCTGAATCTTTGCCTTTGCAAGACCAAAGTGTGAATTTAATTACGATTGCTTTTGGAGTACGTAACTTTGCTGATATTGAGAAATCTTTAAGTGAGATTTACAGAGTTTTAGCTGAAAACGGTAGATGTGCAATTTTAGAATTTACGATTCCTTCAAATAAAATATTTAAGTTTTTTTATTTGAATTATTTGAACTATGTAATACCCGTATTTGGTGGGTTACTTAGTAATAATATTAAGGCTTATAGATACTTAAGAGATAGCATATTGGAGTTTAATAAAAACGTAATACTTAATGAGAAATTAAGGCAAAAAGGATTTAGTGTCGAAAAAATTAAACCATTAACAGGGGGAATTGTTACTTATTATATAGCAACAAAGTAATTTATTTTTGTACATTTGCACAAAGCGAAAATTATGTAATGGAACCATTGATTGCACCGGTAGATAAAAGATTATTGCTTCAGGAACTTACTGAAGATAAGTTATTGCGTAAATCAAATTTTGGAAATACCGAAATTTATGTCTTTTCTCACGAAGATTCCCCAAACTTAATGCATGAGCTTGGGCGTCTTAGGGAATTAACATTTAGAGATGCAGGAGGGGGTACCGGTAAGAGCATGGATATTGATTCTTACGATTTGTCGGATGTGCCATATTTGCAGCTAATTGTTTGGGACCCTGAAGAACTTGAAATTATTGGTGGTTACAGGTTTATTAATGGTGAAGCTACTGTAGACAACCCTGATAAAAAACTTGCTACATCAAGGCTTTTTAATTTTTCCGAAAAATTTCTTTCTGATTATTTGCCTTACACTATTGAACTTGGAAGATCGTTTGTGCAACCCCGTTACCAATATGGCAAGAATAGTAGAAAAGGGCTGTTTGCTCTTGATAATTTGTGGGATGGTCTGGGAGCACTAATTATTGAGTATCCCGAGATTAAGTATTTTTTCGGAAAAGTTACTATGTATAAGCATTTTAATGTTGAAGCAAGAAATTATTTGCTTGGATTTTTAAATCTGCATTTTCCTAACAAAGGAAAACTTGTAGTTCCACAGAATCCAATTTTACCCGATTTTATTGAATCTCAGAAATTGTTTTTAGGAAATAATTATAAAGCCGATTATAAGCAGTTAGTACAAATATTAAAACAACATAATGAAAAAATACCTCCATTAATTAATGCCTATATGAATCTTAGCCCCTCTATGATTACATTTGGGACTGTAGATAATCCTTACTTTGGCGATGTAGAAGAGACAGGTATATTAATTGCTATCGAAGATATTTATACTTCTAAAAAAGACAGACACATAAAATCGTATCGTCCCCTTCAAAAATTACGCAGCCTTATTCCTCACAAACTAAGGCTAAAGCGGAAAAAGAAGTATTAAACTAAGAATACTAATTAATACATACACCGCCATTTATTAGAGTTGCGAAACATAGATATTTCCAAGTGATAGTTAGGATAAAAGGTGCAGAGCACCGAAACACTTTGCAAAAGTATCTCAGAGTTAGAAGCTTGGTGCAGAACATAGAAACGAAGGTTTTTGGCATGGTTTTTTGCCTCGAAGAAAAGCAAAAACACATGCCAAAAACCCTTTCTGCATAAGCACTTATTTTTCAAAAAAAACCTCTCTATTTATATTCGATGCTAACGAGTAAGAGTAGAGGAGGTGCATTTACTAAGAATAAATATAATCAAAGCTTTGTTTTTATAATCTGGGGTAATGAAAATTTAAGAATTACAAAACCAATAGTTCCTGCTATTAATGAAGATATTAATATTACAAGTTTAGCATTATTAATTATTGTAATATCTGTAAATGCAAGTAAAGTAATAAATATAGACATGGTAAACCCAATACCGGCTAAAAATCCAACACCAACAACATCTTTGAGTGTGAATGTTTTAGGTAGTTTGCAACATCCAACTAAAATACTAAACAATATAAAACTTATAATACCTAAGGGTTTACCAATTACTAAACCTAAGAGAATACCAATACTGTAATTCTCTGATAATGTGTCTGATAACTGTCCGCTAATATCAATAGCTGTGTTGGCTAAGGCAAATAGAGGAAGAATAATAAACGCTACAGGTATGTGCAAAAATTTTTCTAATTTATTTGAAGTTGATACAGATTTTTTTCGATAAGGTATTGCAAAAGCCAATAAAACTCCTGTAATTGTAGCATGCACACCTGAATTTAACATGAAATACCACATAATTATGCCACCAATAATGTAGGGTATAATACTATTAATCTTAAGTTTGTTTAATAATAGAAGCAAAACAAATATTACTAAAGCAATAAGAAGATTTGTAATTACTAATGTGTTTGTGTAAAACACTGCAATAATAATAATAGCACATAAATCATCTATTACAGCAAGTGCTGTAAGAAATATTTTTAACGTAATAGGAACTCTACTCCCTAACAATGATAGAATTCCAAGTGCAAACGCAATGTCTGTTGCCATTGGTATTCCTGCTCCCGATTGGGTTGGTGTTCCATGATTAAATATCATATAAATTGAAGCAGGTACTACTATTCCACCAATAGCAGCAAATATCGGAAGTAAAGCATCTTTAAGTTTTGATAAAGCACCTTCGTAAATCTCTCTTTCTAACTCTAATCCTATAAATAAAAAGAAAATAGCCATAAAACCGTCATTTATCCAGTGTTCAATAGACAGACCCAAAAAACTTATATGCCAAAAACCTTGATATAACGAACCAAAACTTAGATTTGCAATTGTTAAGGATATAAGAGTGCAAAGTATTAAAACTAAACCCCCTGATTTTTCGTTATGTAAAAATTGCCTAAAAATTTGTATTCTCATATTAAATATTTAAATAATAGATGAAAGCTCTTAATAAACTATTAATAACTTTGTAAGCTATTCTTAAGAATATTAACCAACTTCTTACGATATACTAAACTTGGTATATACCAAGCAAATAAATAGATAAGTAAGGGTAGAATTAAACCAAGAAAAAGGATGGAAAAGTAAAACCAAAGTCTGCATGATCTAGATGTAAAACTTGTAGAAATCTTAGCGCATTGCTTTTTTAAACGTAATTCTATTCCTTTACAATTGCCAAGCTTTGCAATAATACTATTATTCTTTACAATAATATCTTCTACAAAATCAACTTCTCTTAATACATTGGCAAGAATATTAGTGTCTATATTACCTTTATGTTTAAGTTTAGTCATTATAAAACTTTTCACAAAAATAAAATAAAATAATATAGTGAATAATTTGTTCTTATATTTGAGAATAGAATTTTTTAACATCTATTGTTAAGTATATCGCTTTTTGAATGGATAATTATTGTAAATATTGTATTATTGTTGTATGTGTATTATTAAACTTGTGGAGTTTTGCACAGAATCTTGTGCCAAATCAAAGCTTTGAAAAAGCATGGACTTGTCCGCAATATTATACTACCGACCCTGTAAAGGAACTTGTCCCCGAATGGATAAATCCCAACAAAGGTACTCCCGATTATTACCACTTATGCAGCGACAGCATAATGGGTGTACCCGAAAATTTTGCAGGATATGCCTACCCTGCTAAAGGATCGGGATATATAGGTTTAATTCTTAGGGAAACATTTGATACTTGTGTTAATAGAAAAGGAGTATCGCGAGAATATGTGCAGGTTAAACTTACAGAACCATTAACGAAAGAACAACTTTACTGTGTTAGACTTAATTATATGTTGGCAAGTAAAAGTGCTTTTGCAGTTGATGCTTTAGGTATTACAATTACTAAAAACAAAATTTATGCAAAAGATGCCGGACAAATTATTCAAAAACCGCAGGTAACAAATATACCCGGACACATAATGGATAATAATACTGAATGGATAGAACTTTCCGGCACATACAGAGCACGGGGAGGAGAACAATATTTGAGCATAGGTAATTTTTGGGACAACGATCTTACTAGATTTGTTCGTATTACAGATACTACTTTATGCGACACCAATTTTGTTTATGCCTATTATTTTATTGATGATGTTTGGTTGTATGCTATTGATAGCGATTACGATTGTATTAGCCCTAACGAATTTTCGGTGGGTAGCGATTGGCTTTCAGAAAATTATGATCCAAATACAGGTTATAATTCCTTAAATATTAAAAATCCTTACGACTTATATAAAGACACAGAAGATTTGCTGGCTGATAATGACAATAACAATTCCGGCGATGGCTCTGATGATGATCTTGCCAACAAGAATAGCAAGAATTCCGGCGATGGCTCTGATGATGATCTTGCCAACAAAAACGGCAACAATTCCGGCGATGGCTCTGATGATGATCTTGCCAACAAGAATAGCAACAATTCCGGCGATGGTTCTGATGATGATCTTGCCAACAAAAACGGCAATACTTCCGGCGATGGTTCTGATGATGATCTTGCCAACAAAAACGGCAACAATTCCGGCGATGGTTCTGATGATGATCTTGCCAACAAAAACGGCAATACTTCCGGCGATGGTTCTGATGATGATCTTAATAATACTGATTCTAACTCCAAGGGACACCTATTAAACTCTGA
>JAQVOJ010000010.1:0-9825 GCA_028702675.1 Bacteroidales bacterium | reverse complement strand
GCAACAATTCCGGCGATGGTTCTGATGATGATCTTGCCAACAAAAACGGCAATACTTCCGGCGATGGTTCTGATGATGATCTTAATAATACTGATTCTAACTCCAAGGGACACCTATTAAACTCTGAAATATCAGAGTCAGCATTTATGAATGCAGGAATTGGCGATTCGTTTAGATTAAACCGAATCTTTTTTGAATTTAATTCTTCGGAATTGCTTGCTGCATCATTTAGTGAGCTAGATACACTCGCAAATATTATGATAAGTTCTCCTAAGTTAAGAATTGAAATACGTGGGCATACAGATAATATTGGAACCGAAAGATATAATAAAAAACTATCTGTTGAAAGAGCGGCATCTGTATATAATTATTTAATAACCAGAGGTATAGATAAGAGTAGAATGAAGTACAGAGGGTTTGGAACACAAGTACCATTAGCCGATAATGAGACTGATGAGGGAAGGCGATTAAACAGACGGGTTGAGATAATAATTGTAGAATTATAGTTTGCAAAAACTATATATATTTGCTATCAGATTTTTAAATTTGAAAATAGCTAACAGTTATAATAAAGGATTAAGGGTAATAATAAGAAGAAATTAGATAGTGAAGATTATAATAAAGATAAAAAAAAGTTTAATACATAAAACCTATTTTCTGATTTGTATAATATCAGTTCTATTTCTTTTAGATTCATGCCATCCTGCACGCCATGTTCCTGCTGATAAAAAGCTGTTGAGTAGTGTTACAATTAATAATAATAATAAGGATATTGATTCTGATGAGTTAGAAGCTACGTTAAAACAAAAGCCAAACCGTAAAATGCTTGGTTTCTTTCGTTTTCATCTTAGTTTATACAATATAATCCATCCTAAAAAAGAGAAAGATAATTGGAGAACTAAAATGGCCAAAGTAATTGGAGAGCCACCAGTAATTTATGATACAACTTTAATAAATAAAACTGCATCTACTCTTGATTATTTGTTGTCATACAAAGGATATTACAATGCTGAGGTAATAACAGAGTTAAAAGAAAAAAAGAGATCGGTAAAAGTTACTTATATTATAGAATCAGGAAAGCCCCATATCATTAATCAAGTACGTTACGATATTCTTGACCCTAATGTTTACGATATAGTGATTGCCGATAGCAGTAAATCACTAATTAAGAAAGGAGAAATACTTGATCTTGATGCTTTTGATGATGAACGAAGTAGATTGGTTAGGCTTATGAAAACACATGGATATTATGATTTTTCGATTAATAATATTCATTTTTATGCCGATACAAATTCTTTCGACTATAAAGGTGATGTTACTGTAGCTATACGTAGATCATTCGATTCCGATAATTTAGATGAAAATACTCCATTTGATAGATATAAAATCAATAAAGTTTATGTTTATACGCAATACGATCCCAAAAAGAATCTTGAAGAAGGGCAATATTATCGCGATAGTGTATTGATTGAAGAAGTTTTTGAGGGATTTAATTTTAGATATTTAAATAAACATCGCATTAATCCTATTGTTTTTTTGCAATCAAATTTTATTTACCCCGAGGATTTTTATAATATAAAGAATGTTGAAAGAACTCATCGCCATTTGGCATCTTTAGGACAATTTAGATTAATAAACATTAACTTGAGATTAGATACATCAAAATCTGAAAACAATGTAAAATATTTAAATTGTGATGTTTTATTAAGCCCTTTCGAAAAACAAAATTATAATGCTGAAATCGAAGGAACAAACACTTCAGGCAATATTGGTGGAGGTGCCGGGCTAGCTTATTTTAACCGCAATCTTTTTAGAGGTGCTGAAAACTTATCTGCAAAAACATCATTGTCTTTGCAAACTATGCGTGATGCAAGAGAACTTGATAAGCGCTTCTTGAATACTTTAGAAGCTTCAGGCGAAATCAAATTAGAATTGCCACAGCTTTGGCCTTCAAATTTATTTAAGCGAAACGATAGGTTTATCAAAGAACGAAATCCTAAAACTCAGCTTTCTATTGCAACAAATTATCAAAAAAGACCCGATTTTGCCAGACTTTTGAATGTCGCTAATATCGGTTATTATTGGAATAGTGGAGAAAATTCGCAATTCAATCATGTGGTTAATCCGGTTGAGTTTTATTTAGTAAAACTAACTGATACTATTGATGGATTTAGTAGTAACTTTAACGATTATATTCGTAAAAGTTACGAAGACCAGTTTATTTCTGTTATAAGTTATAAAATTGCATATTCTGGTCAAAACATCAATAAGCTTAAAAACTTCTTTTATTTTACTTATAATATTGAAACTGCTGGTAATATCCTCGAAGGTTTAAAAGAGATAAGTAATGCCGAACCTGTTGACGGTACTTATCAAATTTTAGGTCTGAATTTTTCACAGTTTGTAAAAACTGATCTGGATTTACGCTTTTACCAAATATTTAATAAATCGCATAGTTTAGTTTATAGAGCATTTTTTGGGATCGGTGTTCCTTATGGAAATAGTAAGGCTTCGGGTTTACCCTTTATTAAAAAATACTTTACGGGAGGTGCAAACGATATTAGAGCTTATCAAGTTCGAATGGTAGGTCCCGGTTCATATACTAGCAGCTCAATTATTAATAATATTGCAGATATGAAACTCCTTTTCAACCTCGAATATCGTTTCGATATAATGAAATATGTTGAAGGAGCTTTATTTGTTGATTCAGGAAATATTTGGACAATAAATATGAAATCTGATCAACCAGGAGCAGACTTCTCTTTCGATCGATTTTATAAAGAGATTGCTTTGGGTACTGGCGTAGGATTACGTTTAGATATTAGTTTTATAGTTATCCGTTTCGATTTTGGAATCCCTCTTTATAATCCTGCTTTGCCCGAAACCGATAGGTGGCTCAATACATTTGAAAACCTCAAATGGAACGATTTAACTTTTAATTTTGGTATTGGTTATCCTTTCTAGTAGTTTTAATCATCCTTTCTTTTGATTTATTGTTTTGCTTTTATTAATGAATGATTAATTCACATGTTATTAAATATTAGTTTTTATTAAATGCTTTCATTAATTTTGAGGAAACACTAAAACCAACAGATATGTTAAAAAAACTTAATGATATGGTAGCTCCTGGCGTTGTAACAGGAGTCGATGTACAAACAGTATTTGCTCATGCAAAAGCAAATGCATATGCTTTACCTGCCGTTAATGTTGTAGGTACTAATTCAGTTAATGCAGTTTTAGAAGCTGCTCGTGAAGTTAAATCACCTGTAATTATACAATTTTCAAATGGAGGTGCTCATTTCTTTGCCGGAAAAGGCTTAAGTAACGACAACCAAAATGCCGCAATTGCGGGTGCTATAAGTGGTGCACAACACATACATCACTTAGCCGAAATGTACGGAGTGCCAGTAATATTACATACCGACCACGCTGCTCGAAAACTATTGCCTTGGATAGATGGAATGTTAGATGCAGGTGAAGTATTTTACGAAGAGTTTGGTAAACCACTGTTTAGTAGTCATATGATAGATCTCTCTGAAGATGAAATAAAAGATAATGTAGAAACATGTGTAAAATATCTTAAACGTATGGCTGAAATCGACATGATTCTCGAAATAGAGCTTGGAGTTACAGGTGGCGAAGAAGATGGTATTGATAATACAGATATAGATAATTCAAAGCTTTATACCCAGCCCGAAGATGTAGCTTATGCTTACGAAGAATTATTAAAAATTAGTAATAAATTTACGATTGCTGCCTCTTTTGGTAATGTGCATGGTGTATATAAACCAGGTAATGTTAAATTACAACCAATAATTTTGAAAAATTCTCAAGATTACATTAAAGATAAATTTAAAACCGGAATTAATCCTGTCGATTTTGTTTTTCATGGTGGCTCTGGAAGTAGTATTGACGAAATTCGAGAAGCAATATCATATGGTGTAATTAAAATGAATATTGATACAGATACGCAGTGGGCTTATTGGAACGGAGTTCGTAAATATTATATCGAAAATGAAGGATATTTACAAGGACAAATTGGAAACCCCGAAGGTGAGGATAAACCAAATAAGAAAAAATATGATCCCAGAGTGTGGTTGCGTGCCGGTGAAAAAGAAATGATTAAAAGAGTAATACAGGCATTTGAAGATTTGAATTGTATAAATCGTTATAAATAATCTTTAATTTATTTTTTTTAAAATTAGGCTGCCTTAAAATTAGCAGCCTTTTTTATTAAGATAAAACCTCCTCTTATTATTTACTTGTTACCAAAATAACTTAACTCGTAATGTTCGAGTTATTTGTAATTGTGATAGTTGTGTTTAGATTTGAGGTAAGCCTTTGGAGTTTCACATAAAAAAAAAGACTGCCCCAAAAAGGCAGTCGTTCAGCTACAAACAAAAACTCATTATGATTATGATAATGGAAGATTTCTGTCAATTAATTGTTCTATGCTTATCATGGTATCTGTATTAGAAACACCTGTAATATTATGAATTTTAACTAAAACTTCTTGCAAGTGTTTATTGTCTTTACAGAATATCTTTGCTAAAATACCATATTGCCCTGTAGTAAAATGCAATTCTATAATTTCAGGAATGTTTTTTAACTGTTCAGAAACAAGAGCATACATATTTGCTCTTTCTAAAATAACTCCGACAAATGCTTGAGTTTTAAGATCAATGGATAAAGGATTAATCTGTAAACGATAAGCTTGAATTATTCCTAATTCTTCTAGTTTGTTAATACGTTTGTGTATAGCTGCTGCAGATATTTTACAGTGTTTCGCTATTTCAACCACAGGTGTTTTAGCATTCTTTATAAGAAGGTTTAAAATCTTCTTATCCATCTTGTCAATTTTTTTAATATCCATATTTTTTGTTCTGGTTTATTTAATTCATTGAAAAAAGTAATTAATCTAATAAAATAGATACAAAAATACAAAATTATATTGACATGTGAAAGTTTTAAAATACTTAAAGAAAATGATTTGCAACATATTTTTGATGTGATTACAATAGATTATAATTAAAATCATAAATCTTTATTCCTTAATATCTTTTTATTATTTTTACACGATTATCTAAAAAACCGAATAATTTTTAGTTTATGTCAGGTAATTCTACAATAATTAGAGATAGTTTTTCAAGTAAGTTTGGAGTAATTGCAGCGGCAGCCGGATCAGCAGTTGGATTAGGAAACATCTGGCGTTTCCCACTTGTAGCATGTCAAAATGGGGGTGGTGCATTCTTAATTCTTTATATAGGGTTTGTCCTAATTATAGGAATTCCTGTTTTACTCTCAGAGTTTTCAATTGGTCGTAGGGCGCAGCTTAATGCCTTTGGTTCTTTTAGAGCTATTGCCCCAAAAACAAAATGGTCTCTAGTTGGCTTGCTAGGTATTATTGCTGCATTTACAATATTAGCATTTTATAGTACTGTAGCTGGATGGACATTGGAGTATTTTACTCAAGCAGTTAGTGGTAAATTTGCTAATGTCTCTGATATGAGTAAGAATTTTAGTGATTTTAGTTCACATCCTTATCGCCCCCTAATTTGGCAATTATTGTTTATGATTCTTACTGCAAGCGTTGTATTTGCCGGAATTAAGAAAGGAATAGAAAAGCTTACAAAAATTCTTATGCCTATTCTTGTAATACTAATTATTGCCGTTGTAGTACGTTCTGTGTCTTTGCCAGGAGCTAGTCAAGGTCTCCATTATCTCTTTGTCCCCGATTGGAGTGCGGTTACATTTACAACTGTTCTTATGGCTCTTGGGCAAGCAGCTTTTTCGTTAAGTATTGGAATGGGAGCACTTATTACATATGGGTCATATATCCAAAAAGATAATCATTTGCTTAATACATCTATTCAAGTGGCAATGGCAGATACCGGAATCGCAATATTGAGTAGCTTAATGGTAATCCCTGCTGTGTTTGCTTTTACATCAAGCGGATTAAGCGAGTTTAGCCCAGGTCCGGGATTGGTCTTCGAAGTTCTTCCTAATGTTTTCAAATCTATGCCAGGAGGAGGTGCATTCTCTATTATGTTTTTCTTCTTGCTTGCAGTAGCTGCTCTTACATCTACTATCTCGGTGCTTGAAGTAGTTGTCGCTTTCTTTAAAGAGGAACTTAAAATGAGTAGGGGAAAAGCAACAATTATTGCCTCTGTTGCAATTGCTGCACTTGGTGTTTTAGCTACATTATCATTTGGTCTTTTAAAAGATATTACATTATTTAATTTTACGATCTTTGAAATGTTGAATTACTTGTCGGCAAATGTACTCCTTACTTTCGGAGCCTTACTGATAGTAATTTTTGTGGGATGGAAAATGGGTAAATCACAGTTTTACGATGAAATTTCAAATAATGGAACTATAAAATCAGGAATCTATAAAATCATATTTTTTATTATTCGATATATTGCACCCGTAGCTATTGGAATTATTGCTATTGCAGCGTTTTTTGTAGATGGAATAACAGGTTAAATTATGAAATTATTAGAGCTGATAAACAACGGAATTTTAGCTTATAACGAATATGTTGGAGGTGTCGCTCTTTTGTTGTTATTAATTCCGGTTGGGATATATTTTACATTCCGATTAAAATTTTTACAAATTACAAGGATTAAACACACTTTTAGAATTATTGCCGGCAAATATGATAATCTTGGCGATAAAGGTGATGTTTCCCACTTTAAAGCACTTACCACTGCTCTGTCGGCAACTGTGGGAACAGGAAATATTGTTGGGGTAAGTCTCGCAATTTATTACGGTGGACCTGGTGCTGTATTCTGGATGTGGGTTACAGCTTTTTTTGGTATGATGCTGAAATTTGCCGAAAATACTCTCTCGCTTAAATATCGTATTTTTAATAGAGACGGCTCTGTTTCAGGTGGACCTATGTACTATATTGAAGCATTGAAACCTAAAATCGGAAAAACTGCAAAAGTCCTGGCAGTTATTTTTGCAATTGCTGCTGTTACATGCTCGCTCGGTACAGGAAATATGGCACAAAGTAATAGCATTGCCGATGCTATGAATCAATCGTATAATGTGCCTACTTGGGTTACTGCTATCGTTATTTCTATGCTCGTACTTTTAATTGTTGTTGGTGGACTTAAACGCATTGCCGATGTTACTTCTAAACTAGTTCCAATTATGGCTGTGTTTTATTTTATTGCCGCTATTACTATTCTCGGAATATACATAACAGATGTGCCTGGTGCAATAAAACTTATTGTTACAGATGCTTTTACCGGAAGAGCCGCCGGAGGTGGGTTCATGGGGTCTATGTTCTTGTTTACAATGCTTAAAGGTGTTCAACGTGGACTGTTTTCTAACGAAGCAGGACAAGGCTCATCTCCTATGGCACATGCAGCAGCAAAAACGGAATATCCTGTGCGTGAGGGTCTTGTAGCTTCTATCGAACCATTGGTTGATACTTTAATCATTTGCTCGCTTACTGCTCTTGTTATTGTTGTTACCGGAGCTTGGCAATCGGGAATCGAAGGGGTGGGGATGACTATTGCAGGATTCCAAACAGGACTAGGGCAAATCGGACTTGAGGGATTGGCACAACATATTATTACATTTGGATTACTGCTTTTTGCATTTTCTACTATTATAAGCTGGTCGTATTACGGTACCAGAGCAGTGCAATATCTACTCGGCGAAAAAATGATTAAACCTTATTACTATTTCTTCGCATTTTTCGTAATGCTGGGAGCTATTGGCAGAATTGATATAGTGTGGAATTTTGTGGATATGGTTATTACTTTTATGACAATTCCAAATTTAATTGCTCTGATATTACTCGCACCGGTGCTTAGCAAAGAAGTAAGGGATTATTTTAACTTGATGAAAAAGAAAAATTTTAAAAATTGAACCGACTAATTAGAGAATTTTTTAACTTTTCGAAACGCGAACGCAGAGGAATAATAGTCTTATTGTGTTTAATCCTTTTGCTAATTATTACAAATATTATTGTTGATTACAGGATTAATAAAAAACAATTAGATTTCTCTGAATTTGAAAATGAAATCGACGAATGGTACGCTTCTGATACTGCAATAGATATATCTGAAGTAGAATTGTTCTATTTCGACCCTAATAATGCCTCACGCTCACAGTTTTTACAACTCGGAATTCCCGAACATGTTGCCGATAATATTATTAGCTATAGAAGTAAAGGCGGTAAGTTTAAAAATCCAAACGATTTTGCACGAATTTACGGACTAGAACCCGAACTTTTTGATATATTACATCCTTACATTTCTATTGCAACACAAAAGAAACGTTCTTATAAATCAACAAAAGAAAATAAAACCGAATACGAACTTAAAGAGTTCAACCCTAATAATGCTACTAAAAATGAGCTTATAAGCATTGGATTTGAGCCATATCTTGCAAATAACCTGATTAAATACCGAAGTAGTGGTGCAGTATTCTATGAGAAAAACGATTTGCTTAAACTATATGGAATGGATTCTTTATTTTTTGATAAAATTGAACCATATATTGTAATTGATACTACTAATATTATTTTTGATGAGAACGAAGATATAGACGAACTTTTGATTATAGAAATAAATTCTGCTGAAGCTAACGATTTGATAAAGATTAAAGGTATTGGCGATGTGTATTCCGATAGAATTATCAAATACAGAAACTTATTAGGTGGTTTTGTGTCAGTAAACCAACTTACCGAAGTTTATGGGATTAATCCCGAAACAATCGATATTATTAAAAATCAAATAATTATTGATTCTTCGTTGGTTAATTGCATTAATATCAATTCTGCCGACTTTACAAGCTTAATACGTCATCCTTATATTGAAAAAGAAAATGTACAGGCAATATTAAATTATCGTAAGTTAGTTGGTAAATTCGAAGACAAATCAGAATTATTATCTCAAAAAGTTATCTCCGAAGAGCTGTACTTAAAACTTAGCCCTTATATTTGTGTTGAATAATGGGATTATCAAAAAAAAACATCAGCCTAATAAAATCTCTCGATATTAAAAAGTATCGCGATAAGCATAATATGTTTATTGCCGAAGGTGCAAAAATTGTAAACGATATGCTAAATGCTAATCTGCCTTTAAATCATATTTTTGCCGGCGAAGCTTATGCTAAACATATTGTTTTGCAGTATCCGAATATCGAAGATAAATTAATACTATGCACCGATAATGAAATTAAAAAAATAAGTAGGTTAAATTCTCCTCCCGAGGTTATTGCTTTGGCTTATAAACAAGAAAGTCTGATCGATATAGAAAGCTTAAAATCAGAACTATGTGTTTCTCTCGACTGTATTCAAGACCCCGGTAATTTTGGTACTATAATTCGTTTGTGTAATTGGTTCGGAATTAAGAATATTATTTGCAGTACAAACTCTGTCGATTTATATAATCCAAAAGTTGTGCAAGCAAGTATGGGCGGATTTATCGGCGTAAATGTACATTATGTTGACCTACCGAATTTTATTGAGGATTATAAAACCAAAACCGCTAACCCTGTTTATGGAACTTTTATGCAAGGTAATGATATCAGCCAAATCAATAAAAATTTGCAATCGCTAATTGTGTTTGGTAACGAAGGTAAAGGTATTGGTAAGGATATAGAAGAACTTATTGATATAAAAATTACAATACCTGCAACCGTTAACCAAAATTATCATGTAGAGTCTCTTAATATTTCTACCGCTGCCTCTGTAGTTGTTTCGGCATTTAAATTGGGTTGATATTTTTGTTTAATTAGCTTGAGTTAGATTGAACTAGTATATTCAATTGAGCAGGTAGGGGCTGACCGAAAGTCATTATATAA
>JAQVOJ010000082.1 GCA_028702675.1 Bacteroidales bacterium | reverse complement strand
CAAAAACAACAGGGTCTTGTGCAAATGCAAAAGAGGTAACGCACAAAATAATTAGTATTAGAATTTGTTTTTTCATTTGTGTTTTTTTGAAATTTAGTTATTAATTATGAGTTTCTTTGTGAAACTCTTATAATCATTGGTAACATATTCTCCATTCAGTAACATGGTAATAGTTTTCGTATAATATTATATTTATTACGCAAATTTTAGAAAAAGGTTTCAGAATACTCAAATTATTTATGCACAATTTATAACAATTTAGACTATTGCTTGCATGGGGGGGGGTGTTTGTAGTGCACAGCCTAATTACTTGCAGTATATGTTCAAATAGTTTAGTTGTACGTAATTAATTTACAGCTATACTCAAGACTATATTTTATTGCTAATGCTTACTCTACACAGCTTATTTGCAACAAAGCTGAAGCTGTCGTCTTGATTGCAGCTTAGGTATTTAGTGGTTTTTCTTTGGGCACCCACAACAAGAACTTTTTATTGTGATTTGAATTTTATTTGTTGCAAAAGCTTTAGTGATTGTAATTTGAATTTTATATTTTTGTTCTAAGTACATGACAAAATTTTTGTAATTAGTTGAATATTAGGTTTGACATTACATAAAAGTGCATGAGCGATAAAAATCAAACCATATTTAAAATAGCTATATGCCCTGCGTCCATGCTTTTTAATTTTAATTGGGGCAATATTTTGGTCCTTGTATATGCCGACCCTGTAAGCCCAAATAAATGCAATACACATTAGCGAAAGGAGTTTTGATATTCTTTCGGTATCTGCTAGATGGGTAACTTCAAAATTAAAACCACTTGCCTTTAGAGCCCTGAACATAGTTTCAATTTGCCACCTGTCTTTATAGATCAATAATGAATCAGGACTGAATTGATATGTTGCAATTATTACAAACTCGATTTGTTTGTTCTTCCCCAAAGTTTTCATTCCTGACAAGTAAACATAATTGTTACCAATCTTAACAATCTTACGATAGTTCATGGCTTTATTGCGTTGGAGACTATTAAAAAGCCAAAATGCTTTTTTATTTCCTTTTCCCAGTACATTTACCCACATGTTTTCTTTTATGCGAATAAAGAAACGTACACCCTTTTCAATCAAGTTCCCTATCCAGCCATCACCTATAAACTCTCTGTCTGCACCAATGCTTTCTATACTACTATATCCAAACAAGTGTAAATACCTGTCAAGAAGTTCTTTCCTTTCTCGTTCATTTGAATTACCCCTTTTATGGAGCATTGACCAAATTATGGGAATTCCAACCCCTTGATGGCAAATACTTATCATTAGGATATTGATATTGGTTGCTCCAAACTTCCAATTAGTCCGGTCAAAGCTTAAACGATAAGGTGGTTCAGATGGCAACATGCTGAAAATAATTTTTGCTATTAAATCAGAATCAACAATGAATTCAGCAAAGAAACGTTGTATCCTCCTCAGATTCGACTCAAACTTGGCACTGGAGCTCAAATCCTGAGCAAGTTTCACATAACAAACAGATTGCAGTTTACACAAAGAGCAAATAAAAGCTGCAAGAAATCTAACCCTGGCAAGATTCCATCCTGTTTTATGACTGAGAATTGAAACTAATTCATTACTTTTGACAATAACCTTGGTGTTCATGTTAACTTACGTATTGGTAATCATAAGCTAACTTACTGAACATCAGGGTTTAAACCTAATTTAAGAGGTGCTTGTTACTAACAAATGCAGGTAAGTTATTAACAATCAAATAGTTGCGAGCGTTTTTGTGAATTTTTGTCATGTACTAAGATTTTTGTTTTGTGGTAATTTGTTTTTTGTTATTTGTAATTTGTAATTTAATTGAGATTTGTAATATGTTTTTTGTAATTTAATTATCTTATGTTAAGGTCTAATACACATACACTTTCAGAATTAATCAAATTCTACAAAAAGAAGCATAAGCTAGAGCAGGGTATTAACGAAACAAGATTGATTAATGCCTGGTCTGAGGTTGTAGGAACAATTATTGCAAAAAAAACCAAACAAATTGAAATTAGAAATCGCAAACTATACATAAGCCTTAACTCATCAGTTGTAAGAAATGAATTAATGCAACTAAAACCTGATTTAATTAGGCGTCTCAACGAAGAAACAGGAAGTAATACAATCACAGATATTTTTTTTAGATAATCAAAAAGTCATAATTACACATAGCAATTCAAAATGTATTTTTATCTTTATGTTATTATTAAATGATTTGAGACGTTAAGCTAATGAAGATATTAGGAATTTCTGCATTTTACCACGATTCTGCCGCAGCATTAATCATTGACGGTCAAGTTATTGCAGCAGCACAAGAAGAGCGGTTTACCAGAAATAAACACGATTCATCATTCCCTGTAAATGCCATTAAATATTGTTTAAATAACTCAAATCTCACAATCGATTCCCTTGATGCTGTTGTATATTACGAAAAGCCATTTCTTAAATTTGAGAGACTACTCGAAACATATTATGCATATGCCCCAATGGGTGTTGTATCGTTTGCAACAGCTATTCCTGCATGGCTAAAAGAAAAATTATTTATAAAACATACAATAAAAAAAGGTTTAAGTGAGTGTAATATCTATAATAAAAAGAACTTACAACTACTTTTCACCGAACACCATCAATCTCATGCTGCAAGTGCATTTTATCCCTCTGGATTCAAAAATTCTGCAATTTTAACTATTGATGGAGTTGGAGAATGGACTACTGCTTCAATATCAAAAGGGGATGAAAAAGGTATAAAGATTTTACGCGAAATGCACTTTCCCCACTCTTTAGGATTATTATATTCCGCTTTTACGTATTATTTGGGATTTATGGTTAATTCCGGCGAATATAAACTAATGGGTCTTGCCCCTTACGGCAATCCCGATGACATTCAAACCCAAGAGTTCATAAAACAAATAAAAACACAAATTGTAAGCATAAACGCAGACGGCTCCATTAAACTAAACATGAAATACTTTAGATTTCATACCGGTTTAAAGATGATAAATAAACGCAAATGGGAATCATTATTTGGTTTCTCAACCCGAAAACCAAACGACAAAGTTTTACAACACCATTGCAATTTAGCCTATGCAATACAAACGGTAAGCGAAGAAATAATTCTAAATATGGCAAAAGAAGCCAAACAACTTACAGGTAGCAAAAATCTCTGTTTAGCAGGCGGTGTATCTCTAAATTGTGTTGCAAACGGAAAATTACTACAATCAGGATTATTTGATAGCCTATACATTCAGCCTGCAGCCGGTGATGCCGGAGGAGCTATTGGGGGAGCACTTGAAGCATGGAGATTGTTAAATGATAAAAACCCAAAAAATTGTATGAATAATGCATTTTGGGGACCTGAATTTAAAAAGGATGAAAGCCTTAGGTTAATAACTAAATATAATGCTGTTTACGAAGAACTCGATTTTGAGGAATTAAATAAACGTGTAGCAAATCTTATCGCAAACGGAAATGTTGTAGGTTGGTTTCAAGGAAGAATGGAATTTGGTCCTAGAGCATTAGGCAACAGGAGCATTCTTGCCGATCCTCGAAATCAAGAAATGCAAAAGAAATTAAATCTTAAAATTAAACATCGAGAAGGTTTTAGACCATTTGCTCCTACTGTACTCGCAGAATTTGTTAATGAGTATTTTGATATTGAAACTGAATCGCCATATATGCTTTTGGTAGCAGATGTAAATAAAAAATACAGATACGAAATCCCTAAAAATTATAAAGGATTAAACTACATGGAGAAGCTATATACTAAGCGTTCGGAAATACAAGCAATTACTCATGTAGATTTTTCGGCACGACTTCAAACAGTCGATAAAACACAAAACGAACGATATTATAATTTAATCGATACGTTTTATAAACTTACGGGTTGCCCTATACTTGTAAATACCAGTTTTAATGTACGAGGAGAACCCATAGTTTGTAATCCCGATGACGCCTATCGTTGCTTTATGCGTACTGAAATGGATTTCCTTGTAATTGGAGATTTATTTTTTGATAAAAAAAATCAACCGCATAATCTAAAAATTAGAGATAAATTTAAAGCCGATTAATATGGAATTTTTTAAAGATTTATGGCAATTTCTTAAAGAAAGAAAAAAGTTTTGGCTAATACCAATGCTTATTGTTTTTGCAATAATTGGGTTACTACTTGTAATTGGAGGAGGCACTGCCGTTGCTCCATTTATCTATACAATTTTTTAGAATGAACGATACTCAAAAATACAGAGAAACATGTGCTGCAATTACAATTGGAGTATTTTTAATCTATGTGTTTTTTATTCAAAATCCAATACTTCTTTCTATTGTAGTAATTATAGGAATCTCCGGATTATTTATTCCTCTTTTAAGGAAATGGATACATATTTTCTGGATGCAACTTGCTCAAGTTATGGGTTGGATTGTTTCAAAAATTCTATTAACAATTATATTCTTTACATTCCTTACTCCTATTGCAATTATTAAACGTTTATTTTCAAAAAACAGTTACAATCATGAGGGCTGGCAACCAAGAAATCATGCGTTTAATATCAAAGATTTAAAAAAGATTTGGTAGAAAAATAATAGCAAACTTTTATTTGTTTTTTTTAGGTTTTAGAATTACTTTAGTTGGTTATTATTAATGTAATAGCCAACATGGAATCATCAAACGAAATATCTCTAGTAATACAAAACATTAAAGAGGCTTTCGATAATGCTAAAAACATTATTGTAATCCCACATTCTTACCCTGACGGCGATGCCATTGGATCAGCTCTTGGAATTTATCTTACCTTAAAAGCTACTAACAAAAAAGTTTCATTAATAAGCCCAAACGGGTTCCCTGATTTTTTAAAATGTTTGCCTCACTGCGATGAAATAATCCTCGCCAACAAAACCAAATCTAATATCAAAGACTTGTTTAACAAAGCCGACTTGATAATATGTGTTGATTTTAATATGGCAAACCGTATGGAAAATTTAGAAAAATATGTAAAGCAATCAAAAGCGTTAAAAATATTAATCGATCATCATCCTGAGCCGGAAAATTTTTGCGACTATGTCTATCAAACCACACAAGCAAGTTCTGCTGCCGAACTGGTTTTTGATGTAATAGAAAAAACCGGTTACAAAAAATACATGAATACTGAAATTGCTACAAACATCTACGCCGGAATTATGACCGATACCGGTTGTTTTAGTTATTCATCATCTAATCCCAACACCTTTAGAGTAGCTTCGGAACTTATGAAATATGGTGTAAATGCCGACATAGTTTATGACAGTATTTATAATAATTTTTCTTTCGACCGAATGCGTTTACTAGGATTATCGCTAAACGAAAAAATGACATACATACCCGAATATAAAACAGCATACATCACTCTAAGTGCAAAAGAACTAAAGAATTACAGCTTTAAAGCCGGCGATACCGAAGGTTTTGTTAACTATCCCTTATCAATAAAAGGAGTAATTTTTTCGGCAATTTTCATTGAAAAAGCTAACAACATAAAAATATCATTCAGATCTAAAGGAAGTTTTCCTGTAAACAAATTTGCAATTGATCATTTTAATGGTGGCGGACATGTAAATGCTGCAGGTGGAGAATCATACGAAAATTTAAATGATTGCGTTAATAAATTTATAGCTTTGCTAAAAAATTATGAAGATGATCTCAATACATAAAACCTCTATCTCTTTTCTTGTTTTAAGCATAGGAATCCTCAGCATGAGCTGTTCCTGCACCGGCAACCGTGATTCGGGCAATAATAAAGAGCAACAAGCATACAGCAATGTTAAAACCCAATATCATAAACCATTAATGGAATGGAATCGTGAGGCTGTGGCAGTTGACAAAGATATTATAATTAAATATGCCGAACGAAGAAAGTGGGATATTACAGAATCCGGCACAGGATTATATTACGATATCTACTATGAAGGGAATGGAACAAAAGCAGAAGCAGGCGACTATGCCGAATTTGCCTATATTATTTCATTATTAGATGGCACCGAATTATACAATAGCGATAGTACAGGGACAAGAAAAATACTCCTTGGGCACAACAACGAAGAAGGAGGATTAGATGAAGCTTTACAAATGATGAATGTTGGCGACAAAGCTCATCTAATTTTACCACCACATCTTGCTTTTGGTGTACCCGGAGACGGATACCTCGTACCACCACGTTCAATTTTAGTTTATGACATTGAGTTAGTAAGTATAAATAATTAAAGCAATGAGAAAATATCTGTTTTTAATAACAACTGCACTAATTATTTTTGCATGCAAAGGAAATAAATCAGGTTTTGACAAAACACAAACAGGTTTGGAATATAAATTTATTATTCACAATAAAGACGCAGCACAGTCAAAAAAAGATGATGTTTTAGTACTAGATATAATATGGACTACAGAAAACGGCGATACTTTATTTACTTCGTTTGAGCAAAACAGGGATTACTTGCGTAAACTTGAAGAGCCAAGACATCAGGGAGGTTCTTTAGAAGACGCATTGGCTATGATGCATCTGGGCGATAGTGCTATTTTTAAAATTGATGCTTATA
This sequence comes from Bacteroidales bacterium, assembly GCA_028702675.1. Lineage (GTDB taxonomy): Bacteria > Bacteroidota > Bacteroidia > Bacteroidales > ML635J-15 > JAQVOJ01. Next base: position 6,469 of record JAQVOJ010000082.1, on the reverse strand, counting down.
ATTTCTATAAATATTCCGAAAAACAAGAATCATTACCTAAGAAGCTTAAAGAAGGAGATAAAATAATCTTTTACATTAAACTTAGAGAAATATTAAAAACCAATGACTATTCAAATCATTTAGTTAACAAATATCATAAAGACCAAGAGATAGAATTGGAATTACTTAATGATTATCTCGAAAGAACAAATGTAAAAAGCCCTCCACTACCCAATGGAGTTTATTATGTAAAACTATCTGAAGGCACAGGCGACAAACCAACCGATGGTAGTATTGTAAAAATACACTATAGTGGCTATTTTATTGATGGCAAACCATTTGACACTTCATATGGTAAAAATCCTTATAAGTTTATTGTGGGACAAAGCCAAGTAATAGAAGGACTTGACGAAGGCATTAAACAAATGCAAGAAGGCGAAAAGGCAAGACTAATTATTCCTTCTAAACTTGCATATGGCGATAAAGGTTCTGATGGTATTCTACCCTATTCTACTCTCGTATTCGAAATTGAGCTTATTAGTGTGATATGATAAAAAATACGTTAATATTATTATTAATAAGCTTGACATTATCATGCAATTCCGGCATCAAGAATAAAAATGAGAAACTGAAACATAATAGTAATTCAGATACAATTATAAAAGAACAAGCCCCACAAGATACTACAAAAGAAGAAACTGTTGTAGTAGTTGACAATGGTAATATCGCAATTATTTCCTCAAGTTGTATTGATACTATATTCAGAACTAATACCAATGGATTAAAATACCGTTTTATTGAACAAAATAATGGCAAAACTCCTGAAATCGGAGATATTTTATCTCTTGATATAGAGTATTTTACTGAACACGATTCTTTATTATTTTCATCTTATGATGTTCCTGATAATTTTAGATTGAGGTTAGAAAAACCCGCTCATCCTGGCAGCATCGAAGAAGCATTTATGATGATGCACAAGGGAGATTCAGCAATATTTAAAGTTAATGCATACAATTTTTACAGATATTCAAGAAAATTAGTAAATATTCCGGAATTTATTAAGCCTAACGAGCTTATTGTTTTTTTCATAAGACTTAAAGAAATCCAACATTCAGAAACATACGAAGAAGAAAAATATTTACGAGAAGCTGAAATAAGAGAGGAAGAAATAAGTATGATAAATAGGTTTTTAATTTCAGAAGACCTTACTAGTAAAGAATTGCAAGCTGGAATACATTTAATTATTTTAGAAGAAGGTAAAGGCACAAAGCTAAAAGCAGGCGATTTAGTAAAATTTCATTACGAGGTATCTTTTCTTGATGGTTTAGTTTTCGACAATACTTACGATTCGGGTATGCCCTTAATTTTTGAACTCGGCAGTAAGCAACTTATACCGGGATTAGAAATAGCATTATCACATTTACACGTTGGAGATAAAGCTAAAATAATTATTCCGTTTGCATTAGCTTATGGTTCAGAAAGTAAAGGACCTATTCCTCCGTATAGTACTCTTGTTTTCGATGTAGAAATAATATCTGCAAATGCTTAATAATAAATCTAAAATAGGACTGTTTTTTGGCTCGTTTAATCCAATCCATATCGGGCATATGATGATAGCAGAATATATGGCAGAGTTTACTGACCTTTCTGAAGTTTGGTTTGTAGTTAGTCCGCAAAATCCTCACAAACAAAAACTTACAATGCTAAACGAAAGGGAAAGATTGCATATGGTTCAGTTAGCGATAGGCAAAGATATAAGATTTAAAACCAGCGATATTGAATTCTATTTGCCTAAGCCAAACTATACAATAAATACTCTTACATACTTATCAGAAAAGCACCCTACCAAACAGTTTGTATTAATAATTGGCGGCGACAACTTACAAAGCTTTAAAAAATGGAAAAACTACGAAAAGATATTAGAATATTATTACTTATATGTATATAAGCGTCAGGTATCCATTAAAAATAATGAACTGTTAGGTAGTAGAGTAACAATTGTAGATGCCCCACAATTTGAAATTTCGAGTAGCTTTATACGTAAAAGTATTGCTGATGAAAAATGTGTAAAGTATTTTTTACCTAGGGAAGTAGATGAGTATATTAAGCACATGAATTATTACAGGTAAATTCTTACTTGTAATTCTCAGATACGCAAGTTTTAAATTATTTAGAAACCCCAACAATCTTGAACTCTGTTCTTCGGTTTAGTGCTCTACCTTGTTCAGTTTCGTTGGTAGCAATTGGGATCGAAAAATCATATCCTTTGTACGACAAACGATTAGATTCAATACCATTATTAATCAAATAAGTATAAACAGCTTTAGCCCTATTATTTGACAATGTTTGGTTAAAATCTTTATTACCGACATTATCGGTATGCCCTCCTATTTCAATCTTAACATGTGGATTTAAAACCATAAAATCGATAACTTTTTTCAATTCGGGATAAGACTCTGATTTAAGTTCAAATTTATTAAAATCGAAGAAAATATTTTTCAAAACTACAGTTACGCCTTCTTTGATTGGCTGCAATGGAATATTCATAATATAAGGTTCGGAAGGATCTTCTAAATCTGTTAGAGAAAAGTTTTCAGAATAAAACAGATATGAATCTCTTGATACATTGAATGCATAGTCTCTATCTACAGGCAAACACAAAAGATATTCTCCGGTTTGTTCATCACTAATATCTTCAACAACAATATTTCCTGTTTCTATATCGATTAATTCGAGATTTGCAGCTAATCTTTTTGTGGTAATAGAATCATAAACATACCCTTTAACATAAGTAACAGTAGTAGGTTTAGCTTTCTCGTGTAAAGGGAATGCATAAATATCTAAGCCTTTGCCTCTTTCGCGAGCTGAAGCAAACATAGCTAAATCACCTTTTGCATTTACTATCATACTTCTTTCTTCACCTTTTGTGTTGATCGGATACCCAAGGTTTTCTGGCTTACTCCATTTAGCATCGTATCCCAAACGACTTACAAATAAATCATAATCGCCCATACCGATATGTCCGTCTGAAGCAAAATACAAAGTTCTTCCATCGGGGTGAATGAATGGAGAGCAGTCGTTATATTCAGTATTAATAGGTTTACCAAGATTCATTGCAGAATTAGCAGGGAATCCATCTTTTCCGAGTTCTACAGCCCAAATATCCATTTCTCCTAAACCCCCGGAGCGATTACTGGCGAAATATAGAATTCTACCATTAGCCGAAAGGCTGGGATTAGATTCCCATGCTCCGGTGTTTACTTTTGGTCCTAAATTAATTGGTTCGCTCCAATATTGTCCTTGTTTATATGACAAATATAAATCGCAACTCCCTTTACCATCCGATCGGTTACAAGCTGTAATTATACACATACGCCCGTCACTAGAAATACACTGTGCACCTTCATTTAATTCGGTATTCATTTCTCCTGGCATTTTATATGCATGCATATATTTACCATCTTTTAAGTGAGAAACGAACAAGTCTTCCTGATAGTTTCCGGCTGCTTTTCCGTAATCGGTAGCAGGAATTAATCGTGTAAATACAAGTATTTCCTCATCGGCTGTTAGGGAAGGCCAATACTCATCAAATTGTGAATTTACTCCATTACCAAGACTTATAGGGCGAAAGGGCACAGGGTTGTTTACTGCATAAATGCTAAATTCAATCATGTCTCTAATCCGCTCTACCTTTTTTCGGTTTTTATCATTTAGTTCCTGATTTTCCAGAAAAAATTCCAGATATACCAAAGCCTCCTCATATCTGCCAAGACGATATTCTGCTTCGCTTAGTATGTAATAATATTCCATTTCAAAATGTGGATCAATACTAACAACTTTGCTTAAATGATGAACCATTTCTATATCCTGACCACTGTATCGATAAATTTCGCTTAATAAAACGTGTGCTTCAAGAAATGTACTATCAACAGCCAAAGCCTTATAACAATTATCAACAGCATCTCTTCGTTGACGATTATCGGCAGCTTCTACAGCTTTTTCAAACAATTTAATTGCTTTTCGTGAATTAGTATGATACTGGTAATTTTGAGCGCTTACACTACACGACCATATTATCAAACCCAATAGTATTATGCGAATCTTATTCATATCATTAGGGTATTTCTAAAAACTTATGTATTTGTAAAGAGATATTCCACTGTGGATTGAGTTTGGCATATTCCACTACTTTATGCCTATTTATTTTAAATCTACTCCACTCGGGCTGCAAATATAGCTTACAGTTCTTGTCAACTTTAGTAGCACATAATTCAGCCCAATTATAATCTTCATCTTCAAAAATAATGATTTTAAGTTCATTTGCCAATTTATATGCTAAATCTATTGGAGCCTTTTGTCTTTTGGGTGACAAACACACCCAATCCCATTCTCCGCTAAAACTATGGGCGCCACAGGTTTCTATCATTGTATTAATATTGTTAATATGCATTTCGTAACAAAAACTGTCAAAATTATAAATCATTGGCTCTCCACCTGTTACCACTACTGTACGAGCCGGTGTATGCAAAATACGTTCCACAACTTCAGATATGGGGATCCATTGGTGTTCTTCAGGAAACCATGTCTCTTTGCTATCGCACCATCTACATCCCAAATCGCACCCCCCTACCCGTACAAAATATGCAGGTTTTCCGGTATTTGCTCCTTCGCCCTGTATAGAATAAAACTCTTCAAGAACTGGTATTTTAATATCTTGCATTAGCTATAAATTAAAAAGATAAAGATAAATCTTATTGTTGAACTAAAAAAAATCATTCAACTTTTGAATTTACTAATTGAATTTATCTACCTCCATTGCCGTTAAAACACCATCTTCTACCATTGCTTGTGGAAATGAATATTTTATAAAAGAGGAAACATTTATAAATATTAGAAAAAAACTTAGACAAACTCTGGCTCTTTTTTTTACACAAATCTACTCCATTTTCAAAAACCGTTTCGACACTAATCCCATATTTGTATTAAGTTGAATAATGTAGGCGCCGGGTGCTAACATATCTATGTTTACAGAATTAGATTTAGCTTTTCTGCTTAATATTAAATCTCCATTTAAGTTAAACACACTATATCCTGTAATCGAAACATTATCGGGTGTTGTAAAATTTATTGTATGTATAGCCGGGTTCGGATATATAGAAATAGTATTAGAAAGCGAAACTGTTCTTTGCCAAACAAATTCCCCATCTTGATTTACTTTGGCAACATAAACACTCCTTATTTCATACAAATCATGTCCGTATTCGTACCTACTTGCCAAAATCAGGCAGCCTCCATCGTTACATGCAAGCACCCTATATAGATTATAACAAGCATCGCCTCCTATTACTTTGTGCCATATTGTATTTAGTTGTTCATCAAATTTTAAAATATGAATATGCGTAGTGTCGTGACTATAATAAAAGTTTGAAATATTTACATTTGAAGTATAACCTGAATAAATATTATTCCCATTCTTACTATTTGTATAACATATAGCCCCATTTATCATGTTTTCGTTTTCAATATAATTACTTGACACAATTAAATCATTATCAGTCGTTGTAAACGAAAAGAAGCCCTCGTTAGCTCCTTCTCTACCGCTAAGTAATATAGAACTGTCGTTTATACGAACAGGGGATGCATGAGTTGATGAATGTAATGCATCGTTAAGTGCATATATTTCAGAGGAAAGATTAACAACAGACACTTCTTCTAAACCTTTGTTTAAAAGGATCTTACTACAAACAGAATTGTTGTTGTAAAGTTTAATAAATGCGTGATACCCTGTAGAATCATTATTTTCAATTATACCATAAGGTACTTTATGAAGATCCTCATTAAAGAATATGCTGCTTATAGAGTCGCCTGTCATTGATATTTTGTACAAAAAACCCTCCAAACCGAGGTATTCGCCATTTATATCATAATCGTTTACTATACCACCCATAACTAAATTTGAGTCAGAATCAATTATCGAATTTAAAAGACCAATGTGTTTATAACCGGGTAATGTATTTGTTTTAACATCTAATATCTCAAAGTCTGTATTGAGTATGAATAGCCCAAGAGTGAAATTAGTATCTGTATTTTCTTTTAGTGCTGCAAGTACATAAAGTTCGTTATTGTAAAAATGAATATTATGCAATGTACAATAAGAGTATTCATTAAGATATACACTATCAATAATAGCTCCTTCCTCGTTTAATTTAATTAAATAACCATGATTTTGATTTGGGGCTTTATAAGCTCCTGTTATAATAAAATTGCCATCTGGCAATTCGCATACGTCTAATAACATTTCATCTAAATTATTTTCGACAAGTAATTCGAAAGTATTTTGAGCATTTACACTAAGTGTGTAAATAAAAAATAGACTAAGAACCAGTCCTGTTTTTTTCATAATCTTCATTTTTTTCACTACTTACCGATTAAAATTTCTATAACAAAAAGCCTACCACCATTAGGTTTTAACCCATAGTTGTAGTTACAA
>JAQVOJ010000081.1 GCA_028702675.1 Bacteroidales bacterium | reverse complement strand
AAGAATATCTTCGACAAAAATATTTTCCTCCTGTAAACCTAGGTCAAGATTTGAGCTTAAACTGTGGCGAATGTGTTTACACAATAAATGCTCCTACCGGTTTTGTCGATTATAATTGGTCAACAGGCGAAACAAGCAGCTCTATTACAGTAAATCAATCGGGAATTTACTCGATAACAGTAAGCGATATTTTTGGATTTACATCTTCTGATGAAATTTATGTAGAATGCCCGCAGCAATCGTGTTACCCGGCTCCCGATTTGGGTAATGATATTTATGTTGAGTACGGATTTTGCCCAGTGCAAATTGAAGTTGAGGATATTTACCAAAATTATTTATGGAGCAATGGAGATACACAGGCAAGTACAAGTGTAAATACAAATGGCACTTATTTTATTACCGTTACAAGCTTAGATGGATATACTTTTATTGATTCAATATCGGTATTTTATCCCGAAATAAATATGCAGGATACTGTTTTTTGTTATAGCGAACACATGATTTTAGACCCGGCACTAGAAGGAGATTATTCATATTTATGGTCTAATTCATCTATGAACCCTAGTATTCAAGTTTACAATTCAGGGGAATATTGGGTGCAAATTACCGATACATCTAATTGTGAAATTATAAAAACTGCTAATGTAATTGTTGACAATTTTCAGAATAATATTTCTCTCGGCAACGACACTTCGCTTTGTAGTGGAAACTATATTAAACTTATCGAAGGTACAGAAGAAACTGTAAATTATACATGGTTGCCCGGAGGAGAAACCGATTCTACACTTTATGTTTACGAGAACGGAGAGTATATTTTAATTGCAGAAAACATTAATGGGTGCATTGCAAGAGATACAATAGTAGTTGATATTCAGGGTGTTGCTCCTGTTCCTAATTTTGAAGCAGAACAGTTTTGCTATGGGGAACCTACTTTATTTACAGATCTTTCTTTTAATCAGGATTCAATTGAAAACCGAACGTGGATTTTTAATCAAACAGACACTTTATTTACAGCAGATCCATCTTATGGATTTACGAATATTGGTATGCAGGAAGTGATGTTGCAGGTAGAATCATTTTCTGGATGCGCAAGCGACACTACAATATATTTCGATATATTAGAAACACCTTTAATCTCTATAAGTTACTTGCCAATATGTGCCAATATAGATGTGGAGTTTGTTTCAGATGTTTTTGTTAATGAACCTAATACAATAGGATCGTATAATTGGGAAATTGATGGTCAAAATGTAGGTGATGAATCTAATCTGATTTACAGTTTTGACCTAGCAGATGAGTATTTACTTAGTTTAACTGTTGAGTCTAGCAACGATTGTGTCGCTACATATAGCGAAACTGTGGATGTTCAGTCTGAATACCCAATGCCGCCTTCAGTTGATTTAATTTCACCAGAAAATAATGTTTATAGTACAGAAGTTTCTTTTAAATGGAGTAGTTCGAGTGATGCAATTTATTATAAGCTTATTGTTGCTAACGATGTGAATTTTAATGATATTGTTTTTGAAAAAGATAGTATATATCAAAATTCTTATGATGTAGAGTTCTCTCAAATAGAGACACCTCTATATTGGATTATCGAAGCATATAATCCGTGTTTGACTTCAAATGAGTCATTAATTGGTACATTCAGCTATTTTACACCAGAATCTTTGGAAGGACTCAAACTTTGGCTTGATGCTGATAGTGTTGAAGTAATTGAGAATAAGGTTTCAAGTTGGTACGATAAGGGTCCTAATAGTTTGAATGCTGTTCAAGAAATAGAAGCAAATATGCCATTGTTGATTGAAGATGAACTGAATGGGCAACCTGTATTAAGGTTTAATGGAATCAGTAGTTATATGCAAGTTGATTTTAATGAAATTATTTCACAACCATCTTCAATTTTTATAGTATATAAAATTTCGACAGAAGTTGCTGAAAATATTGTTTTTGATAATTTTGGTGATGATAGGTTCTTTTTTGGAAGAATCCCTGAAAACCAAATGTGTATGAATGCATCAATTGGGTACACAACAAATGTAAATTATGTAGATGCGGGAATTTTACCTTATACGATTTCGACATGTTTATTTGACGGAACAAATTCGGCATTATTTAGAAACAGTTCGTTTGAAGCTCTCGGTTTTGCTGGAAATTATTCTCCTGAAGGTTTAACTATTGGTGGAGACAGAAATCTTTCTCCGACATTTTTCCTTAATGGTAATATTGCAGAGATATTGTTTTATAATGAAATTTTATCAGAACAAGATAGAAATCTTGTAGAAGAATATCTTGCCTATAAATATTCGCCTAAACTCAACTTGGGTCCTGATATAATAGTTGATTATGGCGTGTGTGGTGTTGAAATTGGCATAGATTCAAATTTTGATAATATATTATGGTCAACCGGAGATACTGTTGACAATATTATTGTAACTCAACCAGGACAATATACGGTTCAGGCATCTGCATTTGGTAGAATGCAATACGATACAATAAATATTAATATTCCTAGTCCCGGCTATCCCGAACAAACAAGTTTCTGCTCAGGCAATAATATTATTTGGGATACTCAAATGGGAAATGATTATTCTTTCGAGTGGTCACTTGAGGGCGAAACGGATTCTCAAATTACAATTAACGAAGAAGGTTTCTATTCTGTACTTATTACAGACACCATTGGCTGTCAACTGCAAAGCGACACATTATATTTTGAAGAAAATATGTATGAATATACTACCTCAATCGGTCCTTCTGACACTACTATGTGTTCAGGAAATCCCTTAGCTCTTATTACCAACATCGAAGAAACTGAGAATTATTTATGGAGCACCGGTTCAACAGAAGATCAAATTATTGTTACCGAAAGCGGTACCTACTCCGTTACCACTACTAATATTGTTGGGTGTATTGCGATATCGCAAACTAATGTTACAATTTCAGGTACAGCGCCACAAGCCGATTTTGAATTATTAGGGCAATGTGAGCAAAACATAATAAGTTTTACTGATTTGTCTGTTCCTACTGGCGAAGAAATAATTTCATGGGAATGGAAAATAAATGGAGATGTATTTTCGCAACAACAAAATCCTGAGTATATTTTTTCTGAACCGGGCACTTATAATATAAGTTTAACCGTTACAAGCGAGGGGGGATGCAGTAATACTAAAACTCAAAGCATTAATATTTATCCTAAACCTGTAGTAAGTTTTACGCCTGAGAATTTATGCCAAAATAGTGTTAATTCTATTTACTCAACATCTTATGTAGATAATGGCACAATTCAAGAAAACTATTGGTACATTAACGGAAATCAATACACCGCTGATCAAATAGATATTACAGTAGAAAATGATGACAGCTTTGAGATAAAACTTATTTCTGTTTCGGAACACGGGTGTAGCGACTCTATTGTAAGCACAATAGAAACAAGAAATAATCCGATACCACAGTTTACGTTTTCGCCAATTTGCGAAGGTACTTCTACATATTTTAATAATAATACTCAAACCGAAATTTACAACCCTCCTTTAGCTTATCAGTGGGACTTTGGAGATGGTGGTTCTTCCACTATTTCAGACCCTGAATATATTTACTCTGCTTCCGGCGAATATGATGTAAGTTTAGAAATGTCGTACAATAATGGATGTAGCTCTACATCAACACAAACTATAAATGTATTTGCCAATCCAAGCGCAGAAATTTCAAATCTTAATTCTTGCTTTGGAGAACTTTATATGCCTATTGATGCTTCAGTATCAGAAGATGGTGATATTGTTTCCTGGAAATGGGTAATTGAACGCCCCGAGCTGCCATCAGGATATACTACGTATTATTCTCAATCGCCTTCGTTCATTCCAAGCGACACCGGAGCATACAATATTGCACTTACAGTAAATTCAGAATACGGGTGTACCAACACAAAAAATACAAGCTATAATGTTTGGAACTCATCAATAGCAAGTTTTAATGCATCACAAACCTGGGGTGGAGTTCCATTTTATGTTAGTTTCACCAACACAAGCGAAAATGCCGTAGATTATTTTTGGGATTTTGGTGATGATAATACATCCACAGAACAAAATACTAGTCATGTTTATCAAGATACAGGAACTTTTGTCGTAAAACTTATCAGCTTCTCAGAAAATGATTGTTCCGATACTGCTTCATTACAGCTAAATGCAGTGATACCGGTGTTAGATATATTATTATTAGATTTTCAAGTAGAAAATGTAAATAATTATCTCAATTGTAATGTTATTGTTGTTAACAACGGTACTCTGCCTGTAAGCAATATAGAAATGATTATTACTATCCCTTCTAAAGGAACTTTCCGCGAAATACTTGATTATATTGAGCCTGGAGAAACAATAAATTACACTTTCGATACTGAAATTTACTATCAAGGTAATGGGTTACCTGAAATAATTTGTGTAGAAGCAAAACCTGATATCATCAGCAATTACTATCAAGACGAGAATCCTGAAGACAATGTAATATGTCTCTCCTCATTAAATCAACTAAGAGCATATCCACCTTACCCAAATCCTGCTGATGAATTATTATATTTTGAATTTTTCTCAAATCAAAACTCCGATATTATTATTAAAATGATTAATGGTAACGGACAGATAATTAGCTCATATTCTTTGATATCTTTTTATGGATATAAAAAGCTTGAACTTAATTTAAGTAATACCCCCTCCGGTCTTTACTTCTTAAATATAACTAATGGGGAAGAACAATTTTCGTATAAGTTTATTAAAAACTAATTAATGTAAACCTTTATTGTAGTTTATCTACACAAATACTCCAATTAATCAATTCAGCGATTACATAATTCCTCTTCTGTCTTTTTTACTATTCGACTCTTTTGCCTCTAGTATCTCGGTCTTAGCATAAATTGTATCATTAAAAAAACCGGAGCTAAATGCTCTACATTCTCATACATTAAATTGGCAATAGCTTTGCCGCTAATATCCGGAACAGTAATCCCAACGATCAAACTAAAAACTTACTAATACTTTGCCATGCTGATTATGTGAAGCATAGTCTATATTAGTATGAACAGGATGATGGTTCATGGTAATAAGTGAAAAAGTATTATTGTCGCTTTCGAAAATAGTTTCTTAAGCAGCATCATAAATTATATCACAGAAAATAAAATTTTAAAAATATATGCTGATTTCTTTAATTATTGTATTATTTTGCATGTTATTATTTTTATGTTTATATTATTATAGATATAGTAAATTAGATTTATAGAACTTTTAAAGTATAATTGAATTAATAATTAGATATTAATTAAGATGTTAAACGATAAATCAATTTTATTAACAGGTGGAACAGGATCATTTGGTAAATCCTTTGTAAAAACAGTTTTAACTCGCTATCCAAATATAAAAAGGTTAGTAATCTATTCAAGAGATGAACTTAAGCAATTTGAGATGGCACAACAATTTCCAATAGAAAAATACGAAGGAATTCGGTTTTTTTTAGGCGATGTTCGTGATTCCAACCGTTTTAAACGTGCATGCGAAGGAATAGATATAATTGTTCACGCTGCTGCTCTTAAACAAGTTCCGGCTGCCGAATACAATCCCGATGAGTTTGTTAAAACGAATATTATGGGAGCTCAAAACATTGTTGATGCAGCACTTTCAACAAATATTAAATGTGTAGTGGCATTGTCAACTGATAAAGCCGCCGCACCAATAAACTTGTACGGAGCCACTAAACTAGTAAGCGATAAACTTTTTATTGCTGCAAATAAAATAAAAGGAACAAGAGATTTAAGATTTAGCGTAGTACGATACGGAAACGTTATGGGTTCTAGAGGATCCGTAATCCCATTCTTTTTAAACCAAAGAAATAATGGAGAGCTCCCTATTACAGATAAAAACATGACACGGTTCAATATTACTTTGCAAGAAGGTGTTGAAATGGTGTTGTTTGCTATCGAAAATTCGATTGGGTCAGAATTGTATGTTCCTAAAATCCCATCTTATCGCATTACCGAAGTTGCCGAAGCTATTGCACCAAGTGTACCTACACACGAAATTGGTATTCGCCCCGGCGAGAAACTCCATGAAGAAATGATTACAGAAAGTGATTCGTACCAAACTATTGATTGTGGGAAATATTACATTATTTTACCCTCCGATATTAAAAAGCAAAAATATCTCGATTACTATAAGGCAAAACCGGTAAAACCAGGATTTAAGTACAATTCTAACACAAATGAGCAGTGGCTCAACATAGCTGAAATAAGAGAACTAATTGTTAAACATGTTGATCCTGATTTTAAACCAGTTTAATATTGTTTTACTTGTTCCAATATATTGTTCATTGAACCATCTGAGTTTAATATAAAATGACAAACAGATGAAAATAATTCCATACGGACGACAACATATTACCGAAGAGGATATTAATGCTGTAGTTATTACTCTTAATTCTGACTTTCTTACTCAAGGACCACAAATAGGCGAATTTGAAAAGAATTTTGCTAAATATGTTGGTTCTAATTATGCTGTTGCCGTAAGTAATGGTACTGCTGCTTTGCATTTGTGTACTATGGCGTTAAATGTAAAACCCGGAGATAAAGTAATTACAACACCCATAACATTTGCAGCTTCTGCTAATTGTGTACGCTACTGTGGTGGAGAGGTGATATTTGCTGATATTGACCCTAATACCTATTTGCTTGATATTAATGCCGTTAAACAAGTCATCGAAAAGGATACCAGCGGAAATATTAAAGGAATAATTCCTGTAGATTTTGCTGGTAGGGCAGTTGACATTAAAGCTTTTCGCAAACTTGCCGATGAATATGGATTATGGATTATAGAAGATGCCTGTCATGCACCGGGTGGTGCTTATAAATACAAAGCCGAAGAATACAATATTTGCGGTAATGGTCAGTTTTGTGATTTAGCAATATTTTCATTTCATCCGGTAAAACATATTGCAGCCGGCGAAGGAGGTATGATTACAACAAATAATAAAGAATTGTATCATAGATTAAACCTTTTAAGAACACACGGAATTACTAAACAAGAAGATTTGTTGAACGAGAACCACGGTGCTTGGTATTACGAAATGCACGAACTCGGGTACAATTACAGGCTTACCGATTTTCAAGCCGCACTTGGGAACTCACAATTAAAACGAGCTGAGGATGGATTAAAACGAAGAAGAGAAATTGCAAAATTCTACCTCGAAGCTTTTAAAGACAAACCATTCATTTACGGACAATCGGGTGTAGTTGAAGGACATGCCTATCACCTTTATATTATTGAAGCTGAAAAACGTAAAGAATTGTACGATTACCTCCGTAGCAAGCAAATCTTTGCACAAATTCATTACATCCCATTACACCTAATGCCCTATTATAAAAAATTTGGCTGGGAAAAAGGAGATTTACCTAATGCTGAAAAGTATTATAGTCGATGTATAAGTTTACCAATGTATCCAACATTAAGCAGCGAAGAACAGGGCTATGTAATTGATTGTATTTTTGAGTTTTACGATAATTTGCCATAAGCCAATGATCAATCTTGAGGAAATAAAACGCATTATTCAAAATGGAGAAAATGAAAATATTGAATTCAAAACGAGTTTTAATACTGATTTGATAGAAACGATAGTGGCTTTCGCCAATACTTCCGGAGGGAAAGTTTTTGTAGGTATTAACCCTAAAGCTGAAGTTATTGGTATTACAATTAATACTGAATCGGTGCAGCAATGGGTAAACGAAATAAAGAATAAAACATCCCCTGTTTTAATCCCGGATGTTGAAACAATTAGTTTGAATAACAAATCCATTGTTGTATTTTCAATACAGGAATATCCGGTAAAACCTGTTGCAATTCGTGGAAAATATTTTAAACGGGTATCAAACTCAAACCATGTATTAGATATTACAGATGTGGTTAATTTATATCTGCAATCATTTAACACCAGTTGGGATTTTCATGTGAACAATCAATTCAAAATCAACGATATTTCACTCGGTAAAGTTCAGGTAGCCATCGACCATGTCAATCAAACCGGCGCCAGAATAAGCGACGATCCACTGACATTCTGCATTAAAAACGATTTAATTCGCGACGGACAAATAACCAACGCAGCCTATTTACTTTTTACCGAACGCGATACCGTACTAACAACCATCGAATTGGGGAAATTCCAAACCGATACGCTTATAAAAGACAGCGACCGCACAAAAACGGATATATTAACCCAAATCGAACAGGTTATCAGCTTTGTAAAAAAGCACATTAATAAAGAAATCATTATTACCGGGCAACCACGCAATACCGAAAAATGGCAATACCCCCTGGAAGCAATCAGGGAAATTGTAATCAACATGATTATTCACCGCGACTACCGTTCGGCATCCGATTCCATCGTAAAAATATTCGACGATCGCATTGAGTTCTATAATCCCGGAAAATTACCCGATAGCATCACAGTGGACGACTTGCTTTCAAACAACTATAAATCAACACCACGCAACAAGCTCATTGCCGATTTTTGTAAAAGCCTCGGGCTTATCGAAAAATACGGATCCGGAATACGGCGTATTATTGAATATTTCAAGAATGCCAATATGCCCCAACCCGAATTCAGTAATATTTCCGAAGGATTTATGGTTACCGTGTTTGCTGCTGAATCTTCAACAAAGGTCGGTGAAAAGGTCGGTGAAAAGGTCGGTGAAAAGGTCGGTGAAAAGGTCGGTGAAAAGGTCGGTGAAAAGGTCGGTAAAAAACTTACAGCTAACCAGAAAACAATAGTAAGCTATATGCAAAACAACCCATACATTACAGCAAAAGAATTATCTGAAAAAGTAGGTATATCGGTTCGCAAAATTGAAACGAATATTAAAAAACTGAAAGATTTAGATTATATCGAACGTATAGGTCCCGCTAAAGGCGGACACTGGGAAATTATCGATAAATGACAATAAATGATACGCACAAATGATAAGAAACACCGCAAATACAGCAAACCTTTGCATTATCCCCGCCCGTGGCGGAAGCAAACGCATACCACGAAAAAATATTAAACCTTTCCTAGGAAAACCCATTATTGCATACTCCATTGAAGCAGCAATGAAATCAAACTTGTTTGATGAAGTCATGGTTTCAACCGATGACAATGAAATTGCAGAAATTGCTCGGGAACACGGCGCTAAAGTTCCATTTTTTCGCACCGGTGAAAATGCCAACGACTTTGCCACATTGGCCGATGTAATTGATGAAGTAAAAAATCAATACTTGGAACTTGAAAGAAGTTTCGAAAATATTTGTTGTATTCTGCCAACTGCACCCTTGCTCACGGTTGATAATTTAAGAAAAGGCTATGAATTGCTCGTAAGCAAAAAAGCTGATTCGGTAAGACCCGTTGTACGCTTTTCTTATCCCATTCAGCGTGCAGTGAAATTGTATGACAATGGAAAAGTTAGCATGTTTTATCCCGAATACCAAAACACACGCTCACAAGATTTAGAACCAACATATCATGATGCCGGACAATTTTATTGGATGAAGTTTAGCGTCGGATTAAGAGGAGACAATAAATTTGGTTTCGAAATTTCAGAAACGATGGTACAGGATATTGACACAGAAGAAGACTGGAAGCTCGCTGAATTAAAATACAAACCTCAAAATAAGTAAATTTAGATGAAGGTTTTGTTTCGATTAAATGCAGGAATGGTTGCGGGGCTAGGACACCTTATCAGGTGTTTGCTGCTTGGCGATGCATTTAATAAAAAAAACATTGATTCTTATTTTCTTATTAAAACAGATAATCAAGAAATGATACATTCATTTCTGAAAGATGAAGAAATAATAAAACAAAATTATAAAACGCTACAAGGTGAACTCACTAAAGAAGAAGATGTTGAAATAATAAAAAACAATTACTACAATAATTTTTCTTTTTTAATACTCGATCATTACGACCATGATATAATATATCAGGAAAAACTAAAACGACATGGCATTAAATGGGCACAGTTTGATTTTGAAGCAAAGAATAAAATATTGGCAAATGTTGTTATCAATGCAAACATTTCAGCAAACGAAAATGACTACAAAAAAATAACGAATCAAAACACCGGGCTATGTATTGGATACAAGTATGCTATAATCAGACAATCTTTCTCTAACCTAAAGAGTAATCCGGCAAAAAACAGAATCTTAATTGCCATGGGAGGTGGAACCTATCCCGCCGATGTTATTCAATTAATAGAATTATTAATAACAAATAAAGATTTTCAATTTGAAATCGTTACACGCGATGAACAATTAGTTCATATAGCTTATGATCAAGCTAATGTTAATTTACATTTGAATACAGCAGATGTTATTCCCATATATCAAAAGTGTGAAGTGGCTATCGTAGCAGGTGGCGTAACTACCTTTGAATTAGCAGCTTTAAACACTCCCATGTTAATTATACCTTTTGCAGAAAATCAAATACCCAATGCAAAAGCCTGGGGAAAGTTTAATTTTGCCTTAAGCTATGAAAATGTAAAATCTTTTGAAATAACTTTGGGAAAAAATGGTTTGAACAACCTCATTGAATTGTTAAATAATAAAAGTAAAAAAAGAAGAATAAATATCGACACCCTGGGGCCGGAAAGAATCGTTCTTAAAATATTTAAACAATTGGAATATGAGCAAAGAAAATAAAATTATATATGGTAATAGAATTTACCTCAGAAAAATGACTGAAAGCGATGCCCCTTTTATTGTTGAATGGAGAAATGACCCTGAAATAAAAAAGTGGATGTTTAACCAGGAAGAACTAACTATTGAAAAACATCTTGAATGGTATAAAAAACAAAATGCTTCAAAAAGAATTGATTATATTATTTGTGAAACAAAAAATAACCAATGTATTGGCACAGTTAATTTTATTAATATTGAAGGGAGCCAGGCTGAGGCGGGCAAGATGCTTGGAAATAAAAATTACTGGGGAGGAGGTTATGCTAAAGAAGCTTTTCGTTTATGGCTAAACCATGGTTTTGATAATTTGAAATTTAAAAAAATAATTGTCAGAACCATGATTAATAATATCCCAAATATTAAACTAAATGAAAAGCTCGGGTTTAAAACAAAAGAAAAAACAATCATAAAACAATCCGATAAAGAATATCCTGTTTTTATTATGGAAATTGAAAAGAAAGATCTAAAATGAGCCCAATTTTTTTAAAAGATAAAACATTCATCATAGCCGAACTCTCAGCCAACCACAACAACGATTTTAACCTGGCAGTAAAAACCATTGAAGCAATGGCTGCTGCCGGTGCCGATGCGGTGAAAGTACAAACTTACAAACCCGAAAGTCTTACAATTAATTCAAATACCGGACATTTTGCACCTAGAACCGAAGGATTATGGAAAGGCTACACACCATGGGATTTATATACCGAAGCCGCCATGCCATACGAATGGCAACCTAAACTTAAAATAATTGCCGAAAGCTTAGGATTAGTTTTTTTCTCTTCACCTTTCGATAAAAATGGAGTTGACTTTCTAGAAACGATGAATGTGCCAATTTATAAAATCGCTTCTATGGAAATAACCGATACTCCATTGATAGAATATGCCGCTTCAAAAAATAAACCTATGATTATTTCCACAGGAGTTGCAAATATTGATGATATACAACTAGCTATAGATGCCTGCACAAAATCAGGTAACAATGATATTACATTACTCAAATGTACATCAGAGTATCCGGCAAAAATTAAGGATGCCAATTTAAGAACCATGATAGACCTAAAAAGCCGTTTTGGAACAAAAGTAGGCGTATCTGATCACAGTATGGGCAGCCTTATCCCAACAGTTGCAGTAGCTTTAGGTGCCGAAGTTGTGGAGAAACACTTTATCCTCGACCGTAAATTGGGTGGCCCAGATGCTGCATTCTCGATGGAACCGACAGAATTCACCGAAATGGTTAAGGCAATAAGAGACACAGAAGCTGCTCTAGGTACAGTAAAATATGATATTACTGATAAAGATAAATTCCGTCGTCGTTCATTATTTGTAGTAGAAGATATTAAAGCAGGCGAAATTCTAACTCAAAAAAACATCCGTTCGATAAGACCAGGTATTGGCTTACATCCTAAGTATTATAACAGTATTTTGGGCAAAAAAGCTAATAAAAATCTCTCAAAAGGTAAGGCTTTAGAAGAAGAAGATTTTGATTAATATTATCCTACTATTATTTTGTTAAAACACCTTTATTAATTTGGTCAATCACGCAATTTAAATCAGATTGTTTATAGTTTTTAAATTGCCAATGTCTATATATAAATATGATTTACAATTTAACTCTTTTTAACTACAGATAAAAAATAATCTTTAATTGATTGGTAAGCCTGTCAAGAATCCGTTTCAGATAGTTTTTTGAAACAGCACAAAATATTATATTGAGTTTTACTTTTATTGTAATTTATTAATCAGTTTCGTAATCATTTATAAGTTTTAACTGTATTCAAAATAAAGAAGCTTGAACTTAATTTAACCCGCATTATGTGTTAGGACTTCGTGATGAGGCAGTAAATCCCACAGAAATCAAGTGTTTCGTGAGATAAGCGTACTTACCAGTACGGTTATTGAGGGAAACACAATAAAACGGTTGATTTCAAAGGGATTTGCTGTCGTAATAGATTTTCTAATACATAATGCGGGTTTAAGTAATACCCCCTCCGGTCTTTACTTTTTAAATATAACTAATGGGGAAGAACAATTTTCGTATAAGTTTATTAAAAATAATTAACATGGATTCTCGATATAGTCAAGTACTAACTCTAAGTTAAGTTATAAGTTATAAAAAAATATTAAAGGATAGTAACTATACATAAAATATTTTATGGCTAAATGCAGTTATTCTTATAATTTTACGGTTTATGAGGATAGTGTTTTTTATAATAGTATTGTTTTGTTCTGCATTAATGTATTCTGCCGAAGCTTATATTTATGGTAGAGACTTATCGTATTCAGGAGAAAAATTTGAGTTCTACACATATGCCGATCCAATTACAAAAACTCCCA
>JAQVOJ010000080.1 GCA_028702675.1 Bacteroidales bacterium | reverse complement strand
GTGGGATAGAAAACTATCACGCCACACAAAATGCAGTTTTGCAATATATACCATATTCTGTTGATGCTGCAAAAGGGACAATCGCAAATGATATAGAAATAATTAAACAACAGCTCGACTCCAAACATTTACAAATTAAAGATAGTTTACACAAAGACCTTGCGCCAATTATTTATGACACAATAGTAAATATAAAGTTTACAATAAATGCTCTTGATCCTGAAAATCAAGTTTATTCTACCGAATATGAAAGAAGCTTCGAGTTTATTCTCTAAATTCTCATTAACTTTACATCATTAGTAACAAAATGAGAAATGACAAAACAAATTTTACTTATTGATACGGTACATCCTGTTTTGACAAAAAAACTGGAAAATGCCGGTTTTGTTATTATTGATAAAACCAAAGCCGACAAACAGGAAATAATAAATATAATTTATGATTATCAAGGAGTTGTATTGCGAAGTAGAATTACTTTTAACAAAGACATTATTGATAAAGCCCAAAACCTTGAATTTATTGCGCGTGTAGGTGCAGGTATGGAAAGTATTGATACCGAATATGCAAAATCAAAAGGGATAATTTGTTTAAATTCACCTGAAGGTAATCGCGATGCTGTTGCCGAACATTGCTTGGGGATGTTGCTATCATTAAGTAATAACATAATCAGAGCAAACCGGCAAGTAAAACAGGGGCAATGGCTTAGAGAAGAAAACCGTGGATTTGAAATTAAAGACAAAACTATTGCCATTATTGGTTATGGAAATATGGGAAGTGCTTTTGCAGAAAGACTAAGGGGTTTTGGGTGTGAAATCTTAGCTTACGATAAATACAAGACAAATTTTGGGAACGATTATGTTGCTGAATGTAATATGGATAAAATTTTTAATGAATGTGATATCTTAAGCCTTCATGTACCACTTACCGAAGAAACATCGTTTTTAGTAGATACTCATTATATTAATAATTTTAAAAAGGATATTGTTTTAATTAATTCCTCGCGAGGGCAGGTAGTTAAAACTACTGATTTATTGAATGGATTAGAAAAAGGTAAAATAAAAGCTGCGTGCTTAGATGTGTTAGAATACGAAGATACTTCTTTCGAATATACCAAAAAACTAACAGATATTCCTGAATTTAAAGAATTATCTGCCATGGAAAATGTAATTATGAGTCCTCATATTGCAGGATGGACAGTAGAGTCTAAGTTTAAACTTGCCGATATACTTGCCGATAAAATTATTGCACAAATTAAACCTTGAATATTATGAGCATTAAAAATTACAATGAGATTGAAAAAGAAACAGTAATAGAAATTGCAAAAAAAATGGCAATAGCTGCTAAAACTGCTCCAAAAGCTCGTGGCATTGATAATCTTGTAATACAAATTGTAACAGACGAAAGCATAGAAAAAATTGCAGAAGTAATGCATCAACAGGCTGACTCACACAATGTTGGCTTTTTCCATAGAGATGCTGAAAATATTCTTCAAGCTTCGGCAATGTTGTTAATAGGTACACGCTACGAACCAATAGGCTTAAATTATTGCGGATTATGTGGTTTCGGAAATTGTGAAAACAAACGAAAACATCCCGAAGCTCCTTGTGCTTTTAACACAGGCGATATGGGAATTGCTGTTGGTTCAGCTGTTTCTATTGCTGCCGACAACAGAATCGATAATCGAATTATGTACACTATAGGAATGGCTGTAAAAGAATTGGGAATTATGGGCGAAGACATAAAAATAGTTTACGGAATTCCTCTAAGTGCAAGTAATAAAAATCCGTTTTTCGACAGAAAACCACATAAATAATCAAATACTAAAGTCGAAAAATTGCCATTTATTACCTGAATTGTTCAATAAACTTATAAAATCGTGGTAAGTAATTGCCAAAAGTGCATTATGCATATTAGGCAGAAAAGTTAATTCATGGCTTTGTTTCAATCGCTCATCAACAAAAACTTCTACATGATTTTCGGTATCGTTAATAAGGCTAAATACCGAAACAGCTCCTGGTTTTACATTCAGCCATTTGCTTAATCGCTTATCGGATGCAAAAGATATTTTACCCTTTTTAAAATATTGTTCTAAAGCTGTAATAGACACATCGGCATAATACGGAGCAATTATCATAAAATGGCGGTTACCTTTATGGTTACGTAAAAAAAGGTTCTTACAACGTAAAGCTCCTATCTTGTCCCAAAATGAGCCATCGTCTTCGCTGCTGAAATCCGTTGGCGACTCATAATATCTATATTTTATGTTGAGTGAATCTAATATTTCGTAAACTTTAGCTTGCCCAATCATATCAGTTTTGTTTCTGATTTTTGATTATTTCAAAATATTTGTCAAGTAGCTCTTGGGCAGCAACAAACGAACTTTTTTTACGTAAACGAATTTGATTTTCGAAGTCGGATAAAAAGCTTTCAATTTCTGAATTTTGATAAAACTTATTTTGAAGAGCTTCTTTTATACTTTGGTGCATCCAAAAAAGAGCCTGTTCGTTTCGGTTTTCAATAAAATACCCGCTATTAATTGTTTTATTAATATACTCTTCAATAGTTTGCCAAACTTCTTTTATCCCTGAATTATTTAAAGCCGAACAAGTAAGTACTTTCGGCATCCATCCCGATTTAGTAGGTGGAAACAGATGCAAAGCACTCTCGTACTGCTGGCGTGCCATTTGAGCTTTTTTAATATTATCGCCATCAGCTTTGTTTATTGCAATTGCATCAGCCATTTCCATAATTCCACGTTTAATACCTTGAAGTTCGTCTCCTGCCCCACTTAGCATTAGTAAAAGGAAAAAGTCAACCATGCTATGAACAACCGTTTCGCTCTGCCCTACACCAACAGTTTCAATAAAAATAGTATCGAAACCGGCTGCTTCGCACAAGATTATTGTTTCGCGGGTTTTGCGAGCCACTCCACCTAAAGAACCTGCCGAAGGCGAGGGTCGGATAAAAGCTTGTTCGGCTGCTGCCAATTGCTCCATACGAGTTTTATCCCCTAAAATACTGCCTTTGCTTCTTTCGCTACTTGGGTCAACAGCTAACACGGCAAGCTTGCGTCCTTCGCCTATAATCTGCATCCCTAGCGACTCAATAAAACTACTCTTACCAACTCCGGGAACTCCCGTAATACCAATACGTACAGATTTATCACTAAGAGGCAAACACATTGCAATTAGTTCCTGAGCCATTTGCTGATGAACCGGCAATCGACTTTCTACAAGAGTAATTGCTTTACCCAAAATAGCACGATTACCATTAATTATTCCATCGAAATACTCCTGCTTGCTCAATAAACTGCTTACGCTTACCGGCTTTTTATATCCCGGATTTATATTGGGAGGCTGCTCCACTCCATCATTAACATGTAAAGCACTTCCGGAGAGTTTACTCTCGTCAACCTCGCCTTTAAATTTCTTTTTACTGCTCATCGTAATTTATAATTTCGACTCGTTTACAAAGTTAGCAATATTTATAATCTAATAAACTTGGTTTTTTACTTATTGATAATTTAGAAAAATTGTTCATCTAATTGGGACGTACATAATCTAATCTTTGAAATTGCTGGGAAAACAGAACACGTACACAAATTTAAAACTATTCACTGCAAATCTTTGTTTTGGGCTGAAATTACTATTGTTTAGGGCTATGATTTTTATGAGATTCATTTTATTAATCGTTATCGCTTTTGCAATAATCTTATACTAATACTTTTCTGCATAAGTTAAGCCCAAACTTTCACTATCGTTTTGGCGGTATGTTTTTGTTCCCGATTTTGGAGCTCCTCACTGTCAAGCCACGATAAAGTTTGAAGCGAGCTACAGCCGTTGATTTCAGCACTGTCTCGGCAATAAAATATACCGCATGTTACAAACTGGCGTTCTTTCATGTCTAAACAATCACAGTTACCTTTTCATATAATTCTGGCAAACAATTTTGTCTCATTCTGAATTTTGTTCCGTGATTATGACCTGTCCTTGCATCAAAGTCAACAAGGATATTTCCTTTTTCAATTGCTTTTAAAAAACCTTCAAAGTTGAATTTCTGAAGCATTAGAACTTTTGTGTAATGATAAAATTCTTTTCCGTTTTCCTTTTTAGTTTCTGCTTGGACGTAAAAACAATTTAATAACTTCGTACCAGCTTTATTTGACAAGTCATCAAAACCCCAGTATGGTTGAGGATTTAGTTCTTTTAACCCAATGTTTTTTTGAACTTTTTTCAACCAACTTGCATGTTTATTAGAAACCTTTTTTGCATTAAATGAAATCAGTACTTTCTTTTCCTTACGGTCAATTTTAACCATAAAACCCCTATCACTTGGGGAGTTGCCATGAATTGTTTGTCTAAAAGACATTTCTGTTGTTGGATATTTTTTCCCAGCTTCTTTATGTTTCCAACCGTACATTGGTAAAAGCATTTGAGGAACAAATCCAATTGCCCTTGGAGAAGGCTCTATATGGAATAATGTTGTTAAAGAAGTAGTATTAATTCTTTGTGATTTTAATTCCCATTCTGCCGCATTTGGTATTGGTAAATTGTTTTCTGCAATTCCAAGTAAATCTTCTAGTGTATTTCCAATTCCACCTTGATTTCCATGTCTTCTGTTTTCAATCCAGCCTTTGGCTGCAATTTTCTTTAATTCAGCAATTAACTGAGGCTTTGTATATATTTTCATTCTGCGTCTTGAAATAAAGTTAATGGTCTAATTCGTAATAGTTCGCTTTGTTTTTTATTTCTTTCAATTCTTTTTTCTGACATTTCACAATAGTCAGGAGATAACTCAATACCAATAAAATGTCTTTTTAAGCCCATTGCGACAATTGCCGTTGTCCCACTTCCCATAAAAGGGTCTAAAACAATTTTTGCTTTTGTTGAAGAAATAATCCTATCAATCAAAGCAACTGGAAAAGGTGCAGGGTGTTCATTTTTCATTTCTTGTGTAAATTCCCAAACATCACCATAGGCGTTAGCCTTTGGTGCCAATTTAAATTTTGGTTTGGGCATAAGGTAAATTACTTCGTAAGTTGGCAAAAAGTAACCTGGGTTAAAATTAATCCCACCTTTTCTACGCCAAATAATTATTTGTCGAACAGGCAAATCTCTAATAATATCTTTCCTATCTTGAATAAGTCCGTTTTGTACCCGCCACTTGTGGTTGTAAAAAATTGCACCGTCATCTTTCAAAAGTCGATACATTTCTGTCAAACATTTGAATTGCCATTCTGCATATTCGTCATTTGGAATATTGTCATTGTAATGACTATACCCATTTTGCAATGCGTTTCCAGCCCATTTCCCACTTTTTGTATTTTCTTTCATTCCGTTTCCGGTTGAATTCTTCAAATTGTATGGTGGTGAAGTAACGACTAAATCCAAACATTTGTCTGGCATTTTTCTCATTACGTCCAAGCAGTCTCCGCAAATTATTTTATCTAAATATGTTTCTTCAAAATTCATTTAATCTTCTTTCTATTTAAGACAAAATTAGTCATTTTTCTGTAACTGTGATTAATGGTAGCACGGTCTTTTTCTACGCTTTTTTGTATCTATTGTTTATCTAAAATATACAAGTCATATAAACAACAAACCGGCATATAACACTAATACCATCTCAATCCGGAATCCAGGTGCTGTTTTACATAATCGTTTACTGCATCTTCGAGGCTCATAAATGATTGGTTATATCCAATTTTTCGTAACTTTTGCATATCGGCTTCGGTAAAATATTGGTATTTGTCTCTGATATCGGCCGGGGTATCGATATATTCAATCATTTCAGGAATATTTAATGCAGAAAACACAGCTTTTGCTAAATCGTTGAATGTGCGAGCTTTTCCTGTGCCAAGATTATAAATCCCTGAATCTTTACGATGGTGCATCCACCAATACAAAACATCAACAGCATCTTTTACGTAAATAAAATCCCGTTTTTGTTCACCATCTTTAAAGTCCTGATTGTGTGACCTAAACAGTTTCAACTTTCCGGTTTCCTTTATTTGATTTACTGCATGAAATATTACTGACGCCATTCTGCCTTTATGGTATTCATTTGGTCCAAAAACATTAAAAAATTTAATTCCTACCCAGAAATATGGCTTACGCTCCTGCTTTAAAACCCATTTGTCGAACTCGTTTTTAGATACTCCGTAAGGGTTCAGAGGCTTTAAGTCTTCAACAATATCGTGATTATCAATAAACCCGTATTCGCCCATCCCATAAGTAGCAGCAGACGAGGCATAAACAAGTGGCAAACCGAATTTTACACAATTATTAAAAACTTCTTTACTATAATTCAAGTTTAAAGCATTAAAAATTTCGGGATTAAATTCACCTGTATCTGTTCTTGCACCTAAATGAAAAACAAATTGTGTTAATCTATGATTTTGCTGCAACCAATCATTAAACTCATCACGATTTACAAGTTTTAAATTTGGAATTGACTGATAATTAGCTGACTTTTGAGTTTTACTAAAATCATCAACTGCTACTAAGTCGGTAAATCTTTCGTTGTACAGTTTCTTTAACATGCAACTGCCAATAAAACCTGCTGCTCCTGTTACTACAATCATTTTTTTGCTTTTTTGCAAAATTAACAATAAAGATTAACAGTCGTCTATTTTACATTTAATAATTGAATTTAAGGATTAACATACTTTTATAATTTCTTTATCGCATTTATAAGACTTACAAATTCCAAAACAAAATAGTAAGTTTGCATCATTAAAAAAATAATGATATGTATCGTACAAAAAATTGTGGTGAATTACGCATCGAAGATGTAAACCAAGAAGTTGTTTTAAGTGGTTGGGTACAACGAAAGAGAGACAAGGGGGGCATGATATGGATAGATTTACGCGACCGTTATGGACTTACTCAATTAGTTTTTGAAGAAGGTAAAGACGATGATGCTATAATAAAAAAATTGGATAATATTGGGCGTGAATTTGTTCTCAAAATAGTAGGCATAGTAATCGAACGTTTCTCAAAAAACCCTGATTTACCCACTGGCGATATCGAAATTAGGGTTAAAGAATTACATATTTTATCGAAATCTGCAACTCCTCCTTTCACTATCGAAGATAATACAGACGGTGGCGAAGATTTAAGAATGAAATACCGATATCTTGATATTCGTCGCAAGCCTGTACGCGACAAATTAGTATTAAGGCACAAAATGGCTCAAGCTGTAAGAAGATTTCTTGACACTCAAGATTTTATTGAAGTTGAAACCCCTTATTTGATAAAATCAACTCCAGAAGGAGCGCGCGATTTTATAGTTCCTTCTCGAATGCATACAGGTACATTTTATGCACTTCCACAGTCGCCTCAAACATTTAAGCAATTACTTATGGTAGGCGGTATCGATAAGTATTTTCAGATAGTGAAATGTTTCAGAGACGAAGACCTACGTGCCGATCGTCAACCGGAATTTACCCAAATAGATTGCGAAATGTCGTTTGTAACTCAAGACGAGGTTTTAACTCAATTCGAAGGATTGGTTCAGTATCTTTTTAAAGAAGTTAAAGGAATTAATGTTAACACACCGTTTGTTCGTATGCCTTATACCGAAGCTATGGAAAGATACGGTAACGATAAACCCGACTTACGTTTTGGGATGGAAATTAAAAATATAAGCCAAGCAGCTCAAGGAAAAGGGTTTCAAGTTTTCGACAGTGTAGAATATATAGGAGGTATTTGTGCTAATAATTGTGCAGAATATACCCGTAAGCAAATTGACGAACTTATCGAATTTGTAAAACGTCCACAAATAGGAGCTAAAGGTTTGGTTTACGTAAAATACAACAGTGATGGTAGTTTTAAATCGTCGGTAGATAAATTTTTTGATAAAGATACTTTTAATCAATGGGCTGAGATAATTGAAGCTAAACCCGGCGATTTGATGCTTATTCTTGCAGGCGATAAGAACAAAACCTTAACTCAATTATCGGAATTGCGAATAGAAATGGGGAACCGTTTAGATTTACGTAAGCCTAATGAATTTAAGCCACTTTGGGTAACCGACTTCCCATTACTGGAATGGGACGACGAAACTCAACGTTTTTATGCTATGCACCATCCATTTACCAGTCCTAAACCCGAAGATATTACATTAATGGAATCTAATCCGGCTAATGTAAGAGCCAATGCTTACGATATGGTAATTAACGGTGTAGAAGTAGGCGGCGGTTCTATTCGTATTTTCGATACCGATTTGCAACAAAGAATGTTTAATCTATTAGGATTTACCGAAGATGAAGCAAAAGCTCAATTTGGTTTTCTGATGGATGCATTTACGTATGGAGCTCCTCCACACGGTGGAATTGCTTTTGGTTTCGACAGACTTTGTGCCTTATTTGGCGGAACCGAATCAATACGAGATTATATTGCATTTCCAAAAAACAATACAGGACGGGATGTAATGATAGATGCCCCTGCTACTGTTTCGGTAGAACAATTGAAAGAGTTATCATTGAGTATTTACAAGCAAACCGAGTAAGTTTCTTATTTTGTTATACTTTATAGTTTTATACTATCTTGTGAATAAATAGTATTCTTTCTAACACGCGGACAATAAAAGTGCAACGTAACTGCCTCCTCTTCTAAACAAGAATTAAACATCCTGTGTACCATTCCTTTTGGAATATCAAAAGTATCAACTGCAGGTACCGAACCCTCACCTGTTTTCTTAAAATCATCATCGAATAGTTCAAAATTCATTTCACCTTTTAAAACTCGAACTATGCTATACGACCTACCATTATCTCTTACATTACTTGCAGCTCCGGGTTTCCAAATAATAATAGCAATTTCAAGCTTTGGTTTCGAAAACAATATCTTTTTGGTATAAGGTCCTGGCTCAATTTCGATATTTTCAATATTAAACTCATCTATTGGTGTAGCTTTTTCTCTAATAATAGAACGCATTTGGTTAATATTAAACTTACCACCCAATTCTTTTTGCCTTAAACTTACTCTTTCGATGATATAATTCAAACTATCCATAGCATTAAAATTTTATTTTATATTATAAATTCAATAAACATTAATCATAATATATTTTCTAGGTAAAGTTAATATTTAATATTAATATCAAAATTTAGGTAAAAATTAAAAATAAACTAATTAAAAAGGTAAGTGCTATAATTTATAACAAAAGGTAAAATTCAAAATCATAGTTTTTAACTATTTTCGCACAAAACTTTTTTATGCAGAGTATAATACAGGCAGAAAATATTTCTAAAAGATTTGGAGAAAAATTATTATTCGACAATATCTTTGTGAATATAAACGAAGGAGAAAAAGCTGCAATAGTAGGATTAAACGGAACGGGTAAGACTACTTTGCTAAAAATTTTGGCAGGATACGAAAACTTTAGTGAAGGCAAAATAAGCACAGCAAATGATATTCAAATCGCATATTTACCACAATATCCCGAATTAAACGAGAACAATACTGTTTTAGAAGCAGTATTTAACTCCGATACCGAAAGAGTAAAGCTTATAAAAGAATATCGCAATGCTATTGAATCACAGAATTTAGAATTGATTCAGAAAACTAACGAAGCAATGGATTGCTTGCAGTTATGGGACTATGAATATATTGCAAAACAAATTCTCACTAAATTAAGCATTACAAATTTCAATTCTAAAATTAAAACTCTTAGCGGAGGACAGAAAAAACGCGTTGCTCTTGCAGCAGTTTTAATTGACGAAGCCGATCTATTAATTTTAGATGAACCAACTAACCATCTTGACCTTGACATGATCGAGTGGCTCGAAGATTACTTATTCCAAACAAAATCGGCAGTTTTAATGGTAACTCACGATAGATATTTTTTAGAGCGAATTTGTAACAAGATTATAGAGATTGACGAGCAAAAACTTTTTACTTACGAAGGTAATTTTTCGGCATATCTCGAAAAGCGTTCAATACGAAAAGAAAATCTTATGCAAAGTGCCGATAAGGCAAAAAACTTAATGCGGACAGAACTAGAATGGATAAGACGTATGCCAAAAGCACGAACCCATAAACCTAAATATAGAATTGATGCATTTTACGATTTAAAAAAAGCTGCACAAAACATTACTGTTGATCCTGAATTAAGAATACCTGTAAAATCGGAACGTCTTGGTAAAAAAGTCTTAGAGATAGAAAACTTATCTATGTCGTATGGCAATTTAAGTTTAATTAAAGATTATAGTTTAAAAATTAATCCCGGCGAAAAAATTGGGATAATAGGAAAAAACGGAAGCGGTAAAACTACATTTCTAAATCTAATTACAGAAAACATTACACCCGATAAAGGGGAAATTATATGGGGAGAAACCGTAAAATATGCTTATTACAAACAAGATGGTATCAGTTTTAATGATGACGATAAACCTATTGATATAATTAAAGCATTAAGTGAAAATATTAGCCTTAGTAATGGTAAAAATGTTTCAGCAAGTGGTTTTTTGCAATTATTTCTATTCCCCCCTGCATTGCAACATGCTTATATTAAAAAACTTAGCGGTGGCGAAAAACGAAGACTTTATCTTTGCTCAATACTGGTTCAGAGACCAAATGTATTAATCCTTGACGAACCAACAAACGATTTAGACATATTAACATTACAGGTTTTAGAACAATACCTGTATGATTTTAGTGGATCAGTAATAATTGTTTCTCACGATAGATATTTTATGGATAAAATTGTTGACCATATTTTTGTTTTCGAAGGTAATGGAAAAATTAAAGACTTTCCTGGGAACTATACCGTTTACAGAACACAATACGAGACTCCTGACATAAACAAATCACAACCCAAAGAAAAAGTAATCAAAAAAGGTACATCAGAAAATATAACAAAAAAGTTATCTTTTCGCGACAAATACGAAATGGAACAATTAGATAAGGAACTCACTAGATTGAATAATGAAAGAAACGAATTGGAATTAATGCTAAATTCCGGCAATTTAAATAATAACGAAATACAAGAAATATCTCAAAAATTTGCAGATTTACTAAAACTAATCGACACAAAAGAATTACGGTGGTTAGAGCTTAGTGATAAAGCAGAAAATTAATATAAAACATTTCGTTTTAGACAACCATTATACAATATATTAGTCTTCTAATTAGAAAATTATAATGAAGAATTAAAGACAATTGTTTGATTCTGTCTTTTTATTAAAGATAAATTATTAATTTTGCTAAATTGTATAGGCTTGAAAATACATTAATATCATGATAAAATTAAAATATTTAGCTGTTCTGCTACTAATGTTACTTTCATTTGGTATATATGCCCAGAATGATTGTGCAACAGCAGTAAACATTCCCTTTGATGTATATGCTACCTGTGGAGATATGGCATTTACAGACATTGACCTAGAAGGAGCATCTCCTTCATCTGGCACACCAACACCCAGTTGCGGAAACTTTGGTGCAAGTACGAATGATGTTTGGTATAGTTTCGTTGTTCCAGCAGGAACTACAGAACTAGCTTTTCATGCTTTTAATGCACCTACACCAATGCCTGCTTTTCCACCTTTAATACCAGGTTCTCCAGCAATGTCTCTTAGCATGGCTGTTTACAGTGGCTCATGTGGTAATTTAGACCTATTAGAATGCTTTTCTGAATCAAGCGGAATCTTGCAAAATGGAGAAGTAAGATGGGAAGTAATTAATGGTTTTGTGCCTGGAGAAACAATTTATGTAAGACTTTGGGATGCAAATAATGAAGTTGCTCCATTTTTCTTTGCTGCTTCAATTATAACAGAGTTGCCTGAAGCATCATGTGACGATCCGCCTTCTCTATCTAGTTCAGGATGTAATATTCTTGCTCCTTCAGGAACAATACAAGCCCCCCATGACTGCGGATGGACATCAACTGATAATGTGGTTTTTTATTCCTTTGTTGTTTCCCCGGATGATGATCAACCAGTTGAAATTGAGATTGAATATGGTCAATGCTGGGGAAATGAATCTGGTGGATTAATACCTACTGATCCTGAGATCCAATTTGCTATTTATGAGTGGAATGGTGTTAATTGTAATGGAATTGGAGGGAGCCCATTAAGTGACCCACCCAACAATACAACTTATGTAACTTGCGAAAATGGGACAGAAACCGTAACTTTTTCGCAAAACTTACCACCAGGACAATATGTTTTAGCAATGGATGGCTTTAGTTATGAAGGAGGAAACTCTCTTTGTACTTTTGGAATTGGTGCGTCTTTTATTGAAGACCAATTATTAGTTAATATTAATATCACAAACGCAATTTGTGGAGAGGGAGGAACTGCTACAATAAATGTTGTTTCTGATTGTGAAGGAAACCCATCATTTAACTGGAGCGATGGACTTGGTAACACACAATCAGTTGAAAATATACCTCCAGGCGATTACTCTGTTACAGTTTCTGACGGACCTAACTGTCAAGACACAGTAATTAATTTCACTATTGCAGACGAAGGCGATATTGATGTTGACATTACAACATCAGGAGACGAATGCACAGGACCATTCTCTGCTACAGCAAACGTTACAGGCGCAAACCCCGCAGATTGCGACTTTGAATGGAGCACAACACCTACTCAAACTACTCAAACTGCAACTAACCTTACCGAAGGTGATTATACTGTTACTGTAACTTATGGTTCTTGTGAAGAAACAGCTTCTGTAACAATCACAGGTGGTGCTGTAGGCGTTGAAATAACTCTTACAGGTGATATGTGCCAAGGACCACTTGAAGCAACTGCAAATGTTACAGGAGCCGATATTGCTGACTGCACATTTCAATGGAATACAGTTCCTCCTCAAACTACACAAACAATAATTATCACCGAACCCGGCACATATACAGTAAATGTTGATGCTGATGGATGTACCGGCTCCGACACACAAAATATAGTTTTCCACGATCTTATTATTAACCTCGATTACGAACCAAACCTATGCGCAGGCCAAAATGCATACGCTGTTGTTACTGTTACCGAAGGACAACCTCCATATTCTTATAGCTGGTCAACTGGTGGTACTTCGAATAATATAAATATTAATACCTCAGGCGATTATTCTGTTACTGTTACTGA
>JAQVOJ010000173.1 GCA_028702675.1 Bacteroidales bacterium | reverse complement strand
CAGGCTTATATATTATTTAGTTTTAAATAAAACCGAGTATATTATATATATTAATAGTTGAAAAAATTATTGTTAAAACTATAATGTAGATATTTAAAATAGTATTTATGACTATAAGCAATGTAATATAAAGTAGAATATGTGAAATGATTTAAAAAAGTAAAAAGATAATGAGAAAAGAGTTTGAAAAAAAAACTAAAAAGCAACTTGAAAGTAGATAAAAGTTTAATTAAGTATAAAAAGGATTTAAAAAAGCAACTAAAAATTATTAAAAACGTTAAATAATTATAGGAAATATTTTGGAAAGATAATTAGAATTGCTTAAATTTAACAAACTGAATTATTAATAAAAAAGGTTTATAAATCATTTGTAATGACATAATTAGTTGAGAGTAACATAAACAAAAATTTAAAACATCAGCGTATGCTTAATATTTACCACTCTTTATATGCTGCCTCAAAAAGAATAAAAGATAACACTTTTAATATTCTATTCTTTATTCTTGTTTTTTCCTATATACTTTTTTCCCCTCAAAAAATTTATCCACAGTCTGGTTTGTGTACTGGAGCACCGTTTTTTGTAGTGGATTTGTCCAACAGTCCTGATACAACATGGGTGTCGCCACCTATTGGTAGAGCAGGTACTTGTTGTGGTGGTACAGGATCCAATTGTGTCGAATTTATTGTAACAATAAGTGAATATGCAGTTGGAATTAATTTTATTATTGCTTCTGGGGCTACTCCATCGGGTTCTCTAACTTATCAGGTAGATTGTGGAGGACCAACTAATATTGGAGTGCCGATATGCCTTACTGGACCTGGTACTTATGTAGTAACATTCTGTAAAGCAGGTGCAAATATAAATGAATTTGGTATTATTTCTATTCCTGGACCTTATGCAATGCCAGGGACAGGTTACTCAACTCCTGTTTGTGCTGAAAATATGGATATTATTGGTATGACACCAGGAACAATTTCGATAACTGATATTACTGGTGGTGGAATTTACGAATCATATTTGAGTTGCACAGATTGCCTAAATCCTGAAATATTGTGTGCTGATTTTTGTCCTCCTTTTGTAGATTATGAATTTTGTGGTGATATTGTTGCAAATACTTGTTTCCCTGATGTACATACATGCGATACCTTTCGAGTTTATTTTTTAGATAGTTTAAAAGCTGAATTAAACCATAATCCAGGAATAATTTGTCCTGGAGATGCCGGAGTAATGATGGAAGTAACTGCTTCTGGGGGTAAAACACCATATACTTATGAGTGGTATGATCAACCAGGAGGAACAGGAAACATTGTTAGTACAAATGATGATTATTTTGCAACAGTTGCAGGGAACTATTCTGTTGTAGTGTACGATTCGCTTTATCCAAAATGTAATCCTGTTACGATAGATTTTGACGTTATAGAGCCTGCCCTAAATACATCTGTAAGTCCAGTTAATCCATATATATGTGATGCTAATACTGTTGAACTTTATGCAACCGGCGCTGATTTCTATCAATGGTCGCCACCCGACGGATTAT
This sequence comes from Bacteroidales bacterium, assembly GCA_028702675.1. Lineage (GTDB taxonomy): Bacteria > Bacteroidota > Bacteroidia > Bacteroidales > ML635J-15 > JAQVOJ01. The sequence goes on along the minus strand of JAQVOJ010000173.1, from coordinate 1,740 downwards.
CGGCAACTACAGGGGCTATTGTGCAAGCAGCACCCGATGTAACTACTACATATACTATTATCGGAACAGATATTTACGGCTGTGTTGATGACCCTGTTAATGTTACAGTAGAGGTGTGTGTGCCAAGTGATCCATGGATAGAAAATAATGATACTACAATATGCGAAGGTAATAGTGTGAATTTGGCTGCTGATGGTGCCTTGTATTATGAATGGACACCCCATGATGGATTGGATGACCCTTACAGTCAGTATCCGGTTGCAACTCCAAATATAACAACTACATACTACCTAACAGGTTATGGTGAATCTTGTAATCTGATTTATAATGGAGATTTTAGTGGAGGATATGATGGGTTTTATACTGTATATAATTATAGTCCAAACCTTATACCTGAGGGTAATTTCTATATTGGAGATAATCCATCTAATTATCACTATAATTTTGCTTCGTGTGCTGATCATACAACAGGTAGCGGTAATATGATGATTGTAAATGGTTCCCCTGTTGCAAATGAAGAAATTTGGTGCCAAGATATTATAGTTTTACCAAATACTGATTATGTTTTTTCTACTTGGCTTACAAGTGCACATTTTAGTAATCCCGCTGTATTACAGTTTAGTATAAATGGTACATTATTAGGGTCTCCATTCCCTGCTACTTCTACTTCTTGCGAATGGAACCAGTTTTACGCTACATGGAATTCAGGAGCTAATACAAATATTACAATTTGTATAGTAAATCAAAATACAATTGCTGATGGTAATGATTTTGCAATAGATGATATCTACTTCTCTCCAATATGTCCAAACTATGGTGCTGATAGTGTGAAGATTACAGTCAACCCTAATCCAACTCCTGTGCTTCCTCCTAATACTAATGCTTGTTCTTACGACTTACCATATACTCTTGATGTTGGGAATGGATATCCTGATTACGCATGGAATACAGGTGCAACTACTCAAACAATTGATGTTAATACCACTGGTAATTATTCAGTAACTGTTACTGATGGAAATGGTTGTACCAACGAAACAAGTTCATCATTTGTCGTTAATCCTATTCCTGATATTACTACTGTTGTTTCTTCTGATTATAACGGTCAGGATATTAGTTGTTATGGTTTTACCGATGGTACTGCCGAGGTTCAACATAATTCAGGGACACCACCATATTTGTATCAGTGGGATAGTCCTGCAGGTAATCAAACAACTCAGGAAGCAACGAACTTAGGAACCGGAACTTACTATGTAACTATTACTGATGGTAATGGTTGTACAATAGAGGATAATATAAGCCTTGTAGAACCCCCACAATTAGATGCTACAACCGCAGTAACCAGCAATTACAACGGACAAGATGTAAGTTGCAACGGATTTACCGATGGTTCAGCCGAAGCTATTCCAATAGATGGCACAGCTCCATACACATATTTATGGGATGCCTCAACCGGCAATCAAACCACTCAAGAAGCCACAAATCTCGGAGCCGGAACATATTATGTAACCATTACCGATGTTAACGGCTGTAGCATAGTTCGAGACGTAAGTTTGGTAGAACCCCCACAATTAGATGCTACCACCGCAGTAACCAGCAATTACAACGGGCAAGATATAAGTTGCAACGGATTTACCGATGGTTCAGCCGAAGCTATTCCAACAGATGGCACAGCTCCATACACATATTTATGGGATGCTGCCGCCGCAAATCAAACCACTCAAGAAGCAACAAATCTCGGAG
>JAQVOJ010000079.1 GCA_028702675.1 Bacteroidales bacterium | reverse complement strand
TCTATAACAGTAACATTGTAAGTTGTATTTGCAGCGGGATTAACAGTATGGCTGTCGCCGGTTCCTAATCCATTATCCCATAAATAATCGTAAGGAGCAGTTCCGCCACTTACATTAGCTTGTAAATCAACCGGTTCGTTAGCACATTGTGGATTTGGATTAGCATCAATTGTAACAATAGGATTTTCGTTTACAATAACATCCACCGAATTTTCGGCAGTGCAACCATTATCGTCAGTAACAGTAACAGTGTAAGTTGTGTTAACAGTAGGATTAACGATGTGGTTTTGTCCTGTGCCCAGTCCATTGTCCCATTCGTAAGAGTATGGCGAAGTACCACCATTAGCAGAAGCAGATAAATCAACCGGTTCGGCAGCACATTGCGGATTTGGATTAGCAGTAGCCGTAACTTCGGGGTTTTCCAAAACTGTAATAATTTCTTCATTAGAAATAGCTTGTTCGCAACCATTACCATCACAAGTATAAATACATCTATATCTTCTATTGTTAAATATTTCACTACCATCAATAATGTATGTATTGCTGTTTGTCCCATCATCAACCCAAACAGTTCCATCAAAAAATTGCCATTGATAAGTACAATTACCTGCTCCACTGTTAGCCGTAGCAATTAACTCAATTTGGTTGTTTTCACAAGTTGAGTTCTCCGGAGCAGATATTATGATTGAAGGGTCTTCAATAACTTCTACAGTATTAATTGGAGCATCTGCGATATCACAACCTTCTCCATTAGGTGAGTATATTGGTTGGTATTCCCAAATTCCTATTCCGGGAGTATCAGGAGAAGTAACACTAGTCCAGATGGTTTCACCTTGAGGTCTTCTTTGCCACGAAATTGTTCCACCCAGTCCATTAATTACGTTTGCACTAAGCATAACCTGTCCTCCTTCGCAAATGGGAGAGGGGTTAACATCAATAGCATCCCATTGGGGAGCTTCAACGATATTAATAATGATTTGATTTGATGTAGCTACATCGCAAGCATTACCATCACAAGAATATTGGCAGCGATATATTCTATTTGAAAATGGATTATTAGTAGGAACATTGTATTCGTTATTGTCAGTTCCAATATTAATCCATGTGGTACCGCCATCATCAGAATATTGCCATTGATATATGCAAATACCAGCTCCACCTGAACTGTTAGCATAAAGAGTAATGGTACCCTCTTCACAAGCTTCTGTATCTGAAGCTGTAATTGAGATATTTGGGTCAAAGACATTAATAATTATTGGTCCAGCCCAGTCGCGACACAATGATGACCCGGATTGTACCATACAAAGATAATAGTAAGCACCTTCACTTGTTGGTGTCGGAGGGTCAAACGAATCGCTTGTTTCGCCGGTAATATTTACAAATCCAAGTGGAGGTATATCACAAAATCCGGTACATTCCATCCATTGATATGTATATGTACCAATACCACCGGTAGGTGTAGTTGAGAATATTAATTCGGATGGATTATCTCCAAGGCAAATATTTTGGTTATTTATAATATCCCCTGCATCAAATCCTGCATAAGAAGGATGTTCAAGTTCTAAATAATCTCCTGAAGAAGCTCTGATAGATGCTCCACCAAAAGAATTGCCAGAAACTCCACCGTCCACATTTATGTTAGGGTTAATAACATTGTTTAGGCAAGGATTTCTAAAGATTTTAATTTTGCCTCCACTACCACCGCCACCTCCTTTAGCATTAGAGAAGCATGAGCCTTGCGATTGGTTTGGTAAGCCAGCGTCCCCACCATTTCCGCCAATCACTTCAAATGTTCCAAGTATTGTAGCAGCCTGTGTTGAAGAAACTAGAATACCACCACCGGCTCCACCACCGGCTCCACCACCGGCTCCACCAGTTCCATAATAATTTCCTACATCGGGGCAACTTGTACAGTTGTCATCTACTTCAATGTTACCATTATTATCTATATAGCAATGATATTTATTGTCATTTGAGGCAGTTCCACCATTTCCACCAATAGCACCTTGTGTTCCGTTACAAAGAATTATTCCGGTAGTTGAGATATTTACACTATTAGTAGCAATAAGTTCTACTTTACCGCCTCCATTTCCGCCGTTGCCGCCATTAATACCATCTGTGTATCCACCACCACCACCACCTGCACCACCGCCTCCGGAGCCAAAGAATACTGAGTGGCTAAAGTTATCGCCATATGCCGTTGGTTGTCCATTTGCTGTTCCACCTGCACCTCCGCTAATTACATATAATAATGCAGCATCGCCTCCTTTGCCGCCGGCGCCCCCAATTCCGTTGTAGGCACCACCACTTGCCGCTGCAGCACCGCCACCTCCTGCGATATAACCTTCGGTACAAGAAGTACAATTAACATTAAAGCAAAATGCAGGTAATCCCCCACTATTTCCGGCTATTCCTCCACCTAAGCCAGAGCCGTTTGTGCCGGCTAAACCTGCACCTCCACTAGTACATCCACCATTGCTGTTACCTGCTTCTCCTCCTAATCCTCCAAGACCGCCATAACCACCTTTGCCATTTCCATTTATTACTCCATCAATAATAATGTTATTAGCTTCTATATGTAAAGAATTACATGATAGTTCTACTGTTACACCGGCTTGTACATGAAAAGTGTTAATATTTGTATGTGTACCACCCAAATAGGAATCGGAGCTAATGATTAAGTCGGCTCCTCCGTAATCAACATTGGTACCGCAAGTAGGAGAACAAGTGCTTCGCCAGTTTAAGCTTAGATTTGTGGAATTTATACTACAATCTATTTCTGTAAGTAAAAGACTAACAGTCTGATCTGCTGGAGCTGTATATGTTATTTGTGCTGTAGTACCTGAAAAGTAAATAACTAAATTTTGTTCGCTGCATGTAGTCCCAATAAATAAGCTTAACATTGGATTGGTAAAACCAGCTATTCCCGAAACTTCCCATTGATAGGTGTAACCTTCGGTAAGATTGAAGACAGCATAATCTTGACTATTAAACGAATTTGTAACTAAATCCCAAGTCCCAATGTTTGATTCAATTGTTGCTCCTGAAATTGTTGAAGCAGGGTCTTGCGAATTACAATTAAAACACTGTGAATTTGATTGATTTGGTAATAATAAGGATATAATAAATACTAATATTATATAGAGATGTCTATTTGTAAGTATATGTGTAAGCATAATTATATTAACGCACTTTTAAAAAAGACTGTAAATTATGTAAAAAGATTGCTCGTGAAACGGCAAGTTATTAACATTTTATTGACAATTAACCAAAAAGTTGTTGAAATCTTTTTACTAAAGATTAACAATTAAAAGCTAGGTACATTTCCTTTAATTTCCTTATTTGGCTGGAAAATAAAAGCTGCGAGACTGATCTCATGTGCGCCACTACTAACATTTCTTATTCTACTAGTTACAATATCGAAAGCATAAGTGATTTGAAACTTATTATATTTATATCCTAATTGTAAAACAAGTGCATCTTTATTTGCATAATGCAATGCAGCAAGAAATTTATTTTGGAACATATAGTTAATACCAATATCAAATTTAAAAGGTGTTCCTGCAGTAGAATAAGTATTTACGAAAGGATTAATGATATGGTCCCCAAATCCGGTATCAAAAATCCCACCACCTGTAAAATAAAAGTGCCTTGATGAAGTTACTTGTGCTTCGGTACCATTATTTTGATAGAACTTAAATTGGGATTTTAGTAATTGTTGAGCAGCAAAACCTACATAAAAAACATTAGAATAAATATATATTCCTGCATTAATATCTGGTTTCCATGCTGCATCTGTAAGACTTGTATTTAAAATAGCATCATTAGGATTAAACAAAGTGATATCTTCGCCTTTAATTCGATATTGGGTAAAAGTCCATGCTAAGCCCAATGATATGTTGAATTTATCTGTTTTTAGTACATAAGCGTAGTTCAGATTAAGATATAAGCGATTTGTGATTCCGGTAATATCATTAGATATAAATGCACCTGCGGCCATATCAGGTCTAAAAGGGTATTTTCCTGCTAAGGTACTAATAATTGGGGCACCTTCGAACCCAACCCACTGGCTTCTATGGTTAAGTATAATGTCCGGACTATTATGGTCGCCGATTGTTGCAGGATTCAGTATCATCCTGTTAAAAGGTTGAAATCTGAACTGTGGTAGTTGTTGTGCGTTACTACTTATAAATAGGCTTATGGCAAATAATAATAATAAAACTTTCTTCATTTTTATCTAATAATATTAACATGTCCTTTCAACAGTTTGCTACTATTGCCGGGTTCGATTATAAAATAATATGTTGCTTCTGGTAAATCTTTACCATTATATGTGCCGTCCCAGTCATTTTGGTAATTTTTTGCGTAAAACACCTGATTTCCATTTCGGTTAAATACCCAAATTTCGCTATAAGGAAATTGTTCAATATTTTCGATTACCCAAACGTCGTTGTTGCCATCTCCATTAGGAGTAAAAGTATTAAAGGCAATTATGCAATATTTTTCTTCGGGCAGCTCTATCTCATAATCATAAATGCAATCATTACTATCTGAAATTGTAAGATAATAGATACCTTCACGCAATTCGTTAACATAGTCATTTTCGCTGCCATTGAACCAGAAATAGGTGTATGGAGGAGTTCCTCCGTGTGCTTCAGTTTCTATGCTTCCATCGTAAACTCCACTGCATGATGGATTTGTAAGTATAAATCCTGGATTTATTGAATCGGGATGTGTAACATTCAGGTTTATTGTATCGCCACAGTAATAATAATCTTTAGCATAAATAAAGTATGTGCCGGCTCCTAAATTATATGCAGTATCACCAATAAATCCATTCGACCATTCGTATAAGTATGGTGGTGTTCCATTTTGTAAACTTGCTACAGCTATTGCTAACGAATCGTTGTAACATGGGTTTGGTGAAATTACTTCTGCTGTTCCTGTTAATGAGCCTTGATGCTCTACAAATAATTCTAAAGAGTCAATGCAATTTTGAGAATCAGTAACAGTAACGCTAACTATTCCTGCTTGTAAATCAGTAGGGGTTGAACTTGTTTCTCCGTTTGACCAAATGTAAGCATAAGGACTAGTTCCTCCTTGTGGAGTTATATTGGCTGAACCAGGAGTTTCGCCACAAATGACCGGTTCTGTGGTGCCCGAAAGTACAAGTAAATCAGGTTCACCAAAACTAATACTGTCATATCTTGTACATCCATTAAAATCAGTAATTGTAATAAAATAGTATTCGTTAGCAAGCATTCCTGAACCGGTAAATCCGTCTTGAATTACTCCATCTTGCCAAACAACTTCATAAGGGGGTGTTCCTCCTTCAGGAGATGATGTAGCAGAAGCATTATCAAATCCAAAACATGATGGTTCAGTGATATTGGTAAAAACATTGCTTAATCGTTCAGGTTCTATTATTTCAATAGAGTGAATTTTATTACAAGCATGTTGGTCGGTAACAGTAACAGTATAAGTGCCGGGGAATAAATTTTGTATCGTATCATTATGGAAGCCATGGCTCCAATCTATCAAGTAGTTTGGTACTCCACCTTGAATGTCAAGATATATAATTCCATCGTTCATTCCATAGCAACTTATATGTTCAGTTTCAATATTAACTATTAATTCATCAGGCGTAGTTATGTATGTTGAAACAGTATCAGAACAATTATTTTCGTCTGTAACAGATACCATATAGAATCCGGGAGGTAAGTTTTCTAGTTCCGGTGTATTAATTGTTGGGTTATGGAACCATGTATAATTATAAGGAGGATTTCCACCATTTGTTAATACTGTTATTGTTCCATCATTATCACCAAAACAAGTAATATCGGTATCAATGATCATTGATATAAGAGTATCTGGTTCGGTAACCATTGTAATATCTGTCCATAAACATCCATTATGATCAGTAACACTTAGTGTATATGTACCTGCCGGGATATTATGCAAGTCTTGAGTTATTGCTCCATTACTCCATAAGTAATTATATGGCGGTGTTGCTCCTGAAACTGAAACATCAATACTACCATTTGTATATCCATGACATTGTACATTTGTGCCTTCTGATATAATAGTTAATGGAGATTCGGGTTGGTCTATAAATACAGAGTCAATAATAGAACAACCTGCCCAGTCGGTAATTGTAACAGTATGCCATCCGGCATGTAAGTTTGAAGGGTCTTCAGATTCACTTCCACTTGGTGACCAAGAAAAGAAATATGGTGGTGTGCCGCCGCTTACTTCGGTTTCAACTACTCCGGTATTATGTCCATGACACGAAATATCTTGAGCTTCAAGACTATGCATTAAAGGTGGATTTACAGTTATCGACATGCTATCGTATGCTTCACAGCCATATTGGTCAACTATAGTTACTGTATAGAAACCTGGAGGTGCAAAGATGCTATCGGTATCATTATTTATATTTTCATGAATTTCTCCTGTACTCCAAATAAAATCGAAAGGAGGGATTCCATTTTGTGCTTGAGCATTGACATAACTATAAGGGTCGCCATAACAATAAGGTGCTGAATACAGTAGGACATTTACTTCAGATTTTGGTAAAGGTTTTATATATGTTCCAGGAAATACCAAGTCTTCTTGAAAATGTTCTAGTTCCCATGTTTCATCGAACCAAGTTAAAGGTATATACCCAAGTGGTATTTCCCATTCGAATAGAGGGCCTATACACCAAGGTCCAAGTTTTTCTTCATCAACCATATTTTCGGCAAGTTCAACATACGGATCCATTGGAATTGCGGGAGATTTTTGTGGAGTATTAATTGAACTTAATTCTTGAACAGGAAGTACAAATTCAGGCATTTCAACATCATTATACATTTTAAAGAATGGGATATCAACAGTTATACAAACCGAGAGGACTTCAATTCCTATTGCAAACGACATGCTATCCCAAGTATGATTTCTGATTGTTGGTTGTATGTTATATTGTACTCCTACATACATGCTATCTTCGTAAGGTTCAACCCCATGACATGGATAAGTAATTGTAAGATTGTTGCCTATTGCCATAGTGATACTATCTTCGTATCCTGTTTCGACGGAATTACCCCCAGGATCGTTAATTTCGTACTCCAATTCGGTAGGGAAGCTAAATGTTCCCCATATAGTAGGGCAGAAATATATATCTTGATGCAAATAGTTTCTCATTAATAGTTCTGCCTGTAGCAGACTATATTCGATTTGAAAAATTACATCTCCTAACGAAGTACTGAAAGGATATTCAATTGTTCCGTTAAGTAAGGCAATTGCTTCTTGAATTTGAGGACCGTCGGGTGGGGGGATATAGCCCGCCATTTGGTAAAGAAACCCGATAAGGTCAAGATGTACAAATAAGTACATACTATCTCCCTGAGCAATTAAGCAGTTGGTTTCTTCTTGAATATAATCTTCTGTTTCTACATAAGGTAGATGAACATGAGCTTCAAAATTAAAACCTACCAAGTCTGTAAAGTCAACATCTATTGGCAGTTCATAGTCGTGGCAGAATTGAAATTGGTCTCCTACATAACATGGAAATATTGCATATTCATTTTCTGCATCAATATGAAATAAAGTATCTAAAGTATATGGAACTTGTACCGAAGGAGGTATTATATGGATAGTATCGCATCCAAATACACAAACTATTATGTCCATAAAAGGATTAAACATATATTCGAAGTCGAGAGTAATAACTCCAACCGGAGGAAATTCCGTTGATAAGTCCCAGCCATCTGTAACTTCAAAATCTGTAAAAATTGTTGTTGGTCCTCCATAATCGAAAGTTTCATGAGCAGGGAAGTCGAGATGAGTTAATATTGGGTAGTCTAGGTCAAATTCTCCGGTGTAAAATCCATGAGCTTCAAATGTTGAGGATAATAAAGCTTGTATCCCAATTTGAAAACCGATGCCAAGTTGCATCCCTAAAATGTCTTGAATTTCAGTAAAACCCCAACTTTCATCAATATCAAAGTCGAAGATACTATAATCTACATCAATTCCGTAAGCCCAATCGGGACCCCACATATTTTGGTCGTATGATGAATACCACATTTCATGTGAAAGGTTATTTTCAGGGTCTTGAGCAAAAATATTGATTACTAATAAGGTGGTAACTATTAGTAGCAGTGTTTTTTTCATAATGTCAGAAATTTTATTGAACTGATTTCAATGTTGCTTCTATTGCAGGATACAATAATTTTTTCATTGAAGAAGGATAATTTACGTTTACCCAAATCGTTTTATTTTCTCCTGTAAACAACATTGCTCTTTCAAATTCGTGAACATTTGTTTCGAATTTAACAAAATAAATAACAGCCCTTTTACCTGTTTCTGTTGTTAATTCAACTTTTTCAATAAACTCGTAACCCTGGTTTTCGATATACTCAGGAGTCATCCCTTGTTCTATTGAGCGGTGTCCTAAATTAGGAATTTCTAATATCTGTATTGTAGTGCCGGAGCCCGGGTGAGAAAAACCGTTTATATCGGGATCAGCAATAAAATGCTCGGGGGGAATAAGTTGAACATTAGTGTTTGGTGCTGTAACTAACTTAGATGCATCATAAATTAGTTCGCTCTGTTTTTCAGCAACAAAAGTTTCAAGGCTTTTTTCTTGTTCTTGTGCCAATAGTGAAATTGTATAAAAACAGATAATTGTAACAAGTAAAAGGTGTTTCATAACATTTTAATTTTTTGCTAAGATATAAAATATATTTATTCAATTCTCAAATAAGTAAACGTATTTTATTACAATCAGTTGTCTGTATCTTAATGAATAATTATTAAATATTAAAATTAGTTAAAAATTATACCATCTTTAATTGTAAATAATTTGTCTGTTTGTTTTGCATGTTGTTCATTATGTGTAACAACTACGAATGTTTGTCCTGTTTTTTCTCTAAGCTCAAAAAATATTTTATAAAGTTCTGCGGCATTTTTTGAATCAAGGTTTCCACTAGGTTCGTCAGCTAATACAACAGCAGGTTTGTTAACTAAAGCTCTTGCTATTGCAACTCTTTGTTTTTCGCCTCCCGAAAGCTCAGATGGTTTATGATTAATGCGGTTTTTTAATCCAAGATTAATTAATAATTGGTTTGCTGTATTGTAAGAATCTTTTTTTGACATTCCTGATATAAAAGCAGGTATGCAAACATTTTCGATAGCAGTAAATTCGGGTAGTAGATGATGAAATTGAAAGACAAACCCAATTTCTTTATTCCTAAATTTGGCAAGCGATTTTTCGTTTAATTCGGCAGTATTTACACCATTAATAATAATTTCGCCTGCATCAGGTTTTAGGAGTGTTCCTATTATATGTAGTAATGTTGTTTTACCTGCACCGCTAGCTCCAACTATACTTGTAATCGAGCTTTTCTCAATGTCAAGGCTGATCCCTTTTAGCACTTTTAGTTCGCCATACGATTTTTCAATGTTTTTTATATGAATCATAGTGTTTCAAATTTTGACACGTAAAGTTAAAATTATTTTTAAGCATTTTTATATTAATAACTTTTTATTGTCGTGAATAATAAGGCTTACGATTGTTGAAAAATATTTTGTTAATAATTATGGTTTGATATACTGTTTAGCTATGCTAATTTTACAATCCTTTTTTAAAGATAATTAGTGTTTGTATTATGGCAGAAAAGAAAACAAGTAAAGTAAAGACTTCCTTAACGGATATGTCTGATAAATTAAATGAATTGTATGGTAGAATACCCCCTCAAGCTGTAGATATAGAGGAGGTTGTGTTAGGGGCTTTGTTAATACAAAGTGATGCTATTTACTTAGTAATGGACGTTTTGTCACCCGAAAGTTTTTACAAGCCGGAGCATGGTTCAATCTTTGGTGCAATTGTTAATCTGTGTACAAATCAAAGTGCAATTGATATTCTTACAGTTTCAGAACAATTGAAATCTGATAATTTGCTAGATAATGTTGGAGGGGTATCGTATCTTTCTTCGCTTACAAGTAGAGTTGCTACTTCTGCACACTTAGAATTTCATGCTAAAATCATTCAACAGAAATATATTCAGCGAGAACTTATAAAAGCAAGTGCCGAAATACAGGCAAAATCTTTTGATCTTAGCGAGGATGTTGATGAATTAATAAATTATGCCGAGCAGCGAATATTTGAAATTTCGGAAGGGAATATTAAAAAAGAAACTGTTAAAATCGACAGCTTGCTGGGAAATGCTTTAGATGAGATTTATAAAGCACGTAATCGTGAAGATGGACTTTTGGGCGTTCCTTCCGGTTTTAGCGAATTAGACCGATATACAAGTGGTTGGCAAAATAGCGATCTTGTGATAGTTGCTGCTCGTCCTAGTATGGGTAAAACTGCTTTTGTTTTGAGTATGGCAAGAAATATTGCTGTTGACCATAATAGACCTGTGGCTTTGTTCTCGCTCGAAATGAGTAACATGCAGCTCGTTAATCGTTTAATCGCAGCAGAAGCTGAAATTGCCGGTGATAAAATAAGAAATGGTAGATTACAGGATTATGAATGGAAACAACTCGAAACTAGAATTAAATCGCTTGAAAATGCTCCAATATTTGTTGACGACACTCCTGCTATATCAATATTCGAATTAAGAGCTAAAGCAAGAAGACTAGTACAAACACATAGAGTACAAGCAATAATTATCGATTATTTGCAGCTTATGACCGCTGGAGTAAATATGAAAGGAAATAGAGAACAAGAAGTCAGTACTATTAGTAGGTCTCTAAAAGCTATTGCAAAAGAACTAAATATTCCTATATTAGCTCTATCACAGCTTAATCGTTCTGTAGAAACTCGAAGTACTAGCGATAAGCGTCCCCAATTATCCGACTTGAGAGAATCGGGTGCAATAGAACAAGATGCTGACCTCGTTTTGTTTATTCATCGCCCCGATTATTATGGCTTGCACGAAGATAAACAGGGAAACATAAGAACAGGTCAGGCGGAAATTATTATTGCTAAACATCGTAATGGTGCCACAGGAAGCTGCTGGTTAAGCTTTAAACAAGAGTTTGCAAAATTTACTGATATTGCTGATTTTATTGGTAATATATCAGATGAAGGAGTAACATTTGGCTCTAAAATGAATGATTTCGATAGTATGCCAATTAATGATGAGTTTGCTGCAAACAAAAACGAAGAACCAGACTTTTAAATCTTTAATATCTCGAAATGCAAACTTGTAAAAAATGTATTTTAAATGACTCATATCCAAATCTCAAGTTTGATGAGAATGGAGTATGCTCTTTATGCAAAAATAGAAAAACTTACATCTCTAATGTAAATAGTGATAAAGAGTTACTCGAAATCTTTGATAAAGTAAAAAAAAGAGGATTACAATTTGATGCCCTAGTTCCACTAAGCGGCGGTAAAGATAGTACCTATATTTTATACCTTGCGGTTGAAGTTTATAAGCTTAATGTACTTGCCATGACTTACGATAATGGTTTTTTGAGTAATTTGGCATGGAGCAATATACATAATGCAATTGAGAAAACTAAAGTTAAACATATAGTTTGCAAACCTAATTTAGAAATTCAAAAAAAGATATACAGAAATTTACTACTTTTAAGTGGTGATATGTGTGGTGCTTGCGATATCGGGACAAAAGCAAATATTCTTAAAACTGCCAAAGATTATTCTATCCCTTTAATTTTATATGGCAACTCTCCACTCGAAGAAGATTCTTTTGTGCCCGACACTATTCAAGATATATCAAGGTTAAAATATATATTAAAGCAAACTAAAGATTTGTCTAAAACAGAGATTAATGAGTTTTTGGTTTACCCAAATTATAATTTTTTTCGCCATTCGTTTAATAAAAAGTTTGGTATAATGGCTAAAGAAATTAGCCCACTATTTTACATAGATGTGCCATCAGATAAAGAAATGGGGATTATAATTTCGGAGAAACTTAATTGGCATGACGATAATAGAGAATACTCAAAGCATCTTGATTGCCTTGCCGAACCATTTACAAATTATATAAGAAATAAAATTTATGGTTACGAAAGAAGATTATGTCAATATAGCAACATGATACGTAACAATGAGATAAGCAGAGAATTAGCTATGGAATTGTACAGAAGTGATAAAATAGAATCTCTTCCTGAAAACTACAATGTTGTTTTAGACTATTTAAATCTAAGCCATGAGGACATAAGTACAATAATATCAAACAAAGCTTTAAAATACGAAAACAAAACCTCAAGAATTAATAAAATATATGCAAGATTAATCAATTTAAAAAGAAAAGTCTTACAGCATTATTAAATTGCAGTATTCCCAAAATTTGAGAAATCAGAAGCTAACTTTTAGTTAGCCCCTGATTCAGACACATTTATTCTATCATGATTTTAACAGTTTCAATTAATTTTGAATCTTCATTAAAAAGTTGTAACAAGTATATTCCTTCATTCATAGTTTTATTCAAATCAATTGAGATTAAATCTGAATTACAGTATCTTTCAATCAATACCTGACCAGTAATATTCAATATTTTTAATGTTGAAATATTGATTTCTGTTTCCGAAATATCAATATAGAGATAATCATGTGCAGGATTAGGAAATATACTGATATTTAGATTGTTAAGTTGGTTGTTCTCGATAGATAAACTTCCTGTTTCTACATACCCAATATTTGAGCTATTACAATAATTGCTGTCGTAAACGTTTAATAAATAGTATCCTCCACACAAGCTGTCGGCAGTTTGAGTTGTTTGCATTTGAGTATCGTACCACTATACTATTAGATTTACATGTTTAATCATGGGTAGTTAATAATTATTTGCAAATTTAAGCAATTATTTATTTATATACGATTAATACAAGCTTGTAAATTTAGCTTTACATATTTTGTAAAAACGAAAGGCTGCATTTTTGCGGCCTTTCGTTGTAATCACCCTTGTCAATCGTAGAGATTTATCCCGCATTATTCATACGATTAGCTTTGTGTAGCTGGTAGGCGTCGAAACTTGCAGATATATCCTTATATTTCAAGAGTTTTGCAACGAAGCAGATGCACAAAGATAATTGTAAGCTTTCTCAAAATTTGGCTAATAATAAAACCTTAAGCACCGTGCCAATCCACAGACTAACAACTTGTTACGAGCCTGCCAAGAATAATGCGATGAATAATGCGGGTTATATAAGCTTGGGTTAAGTTATATGGTGATATTTAAGCCAAAACTAATTGGGTTAAGTTTAGGTCCTTTATTTTCGGAATATAGAGTATTAATATCGTACATACCAAAAACATTAACAGCACCTA
>JAQVOJ010000078.1 GCA_028702675.1 Bacteroidales bacterium | reverse complement strand
CAATTCTACTGTTTCAGAATTTATCCGTTATTAACCGTTAGTAACGGCTTTCCGTTTGTAAACGGATAATACCTTGTTACAAAAAAAGTCCTGAAATTTTCAATTTTCAGGACTTAAAATAATTCTCATCACTTTTTATTTATACAAGCACCGATAAGAGACATCAGTATCCATCTTAACTTTGAATTTCACTCCTTTAGGAACGATAAAAGTTTCAAATTCATGATAGGTTTTCCATTCGGTTTCTGTGGCGCGCAAGAACTCAACCTCGTTAGTGGTTTTCTTCAATTTACCATTATAAGCAATAATTCCTTTGTCATTCAGTCGTCTGTTTAAGTCATTTTACAATGAATACCAATCTTAGTTTTTTGTAAATCTTAGTGTAGAAATGTTCTGATCATTACTGCAAATCTTAAGAAAATATAATCCTGGCTTTAGGTCTCCTGTAAAAATCTGTTCTGAATCAGAACTTAAGTTGTAGGTTGAAAGTAATTTACCCGTAATATCATAAATTTCAACTTTATCAGCTTTTACGCCGTTCAAACTCAGGTTAATAAAATCGCTAGCTGGATTAGGGTAAACAGATATTACGTTTTCGATGGTTTGAATTGGAGCAGACGTTTCAATATCTACAATATTGATTCTGACATTTTTGCTGTAATCGCCTAAACTGACAGACAAGTTTTCCATTCCCATACTCAAAAGTGTAACATTTTCATCGCTGAAACTTACACGACCGTTTGCTTCATCCCAACTTACATTGTTTTCAAGTCCAACAGTAAAGTTTTTTGTTACGCTGTCAACATGATTATAATCTTCTTCTGTTTCAAAATGCAAATAAACGGGTGTAGCTGCCACCAATGCCATGCTGTCGTTTTCCAAACCTAAGGGAATTGGGTAACGCCCTTCGGCATAAGACCAGCCATCGCCAAGCATTGCCTGAAGTTCGGGGCTTGTGCCAGTAAGTTGGGTTGTGAGTTTGCCTTCGGCGGAGCCGGGAACGTCTTCATCGGCAATGCCTTTGCTTAGGCACATTTGTTTGTCGTATAAATTAGAGTTAATATAGAATGTTTGTTGGTTAATTGAATCCATGATTGCAGAACCATCTGAACGCCCAATATTAAGACAATTAGAAACAGAGTCCTGATAAGCAATAAATCCTGCAATTGCTCCTATTGGATTATTACCTGAAATTGTTCCGCTATTTAAACAGTCTTTTATTATATTTTGATTGGACAGCAAACCTATTCCAGCAACATATTCTTGTCCGTTGATACTCCCAAAATTCGCACAATTTGAGATTTCGCCTCCTTGTGAAAATCCACAAATTCCTCCTAAAAATGATACTTTACCAGAAATATTACCAATATTCGTACAGTTTTCAATGCTACCAAAATTAAGACCAACTATACCGCCCATATTATAACTAAATTCATCGCCTATAAATATGAAATTGCCATTATTCTTGCAGTCATTTACTAATCCTAAATTATTGTTATTGATATTTACTACCCCACCACCGCTACAAGAAAATATATTGTTATAAAATACTAAATTAGCATTATTTTCACAATTAGAGATAGATAATTCTCCATCATTAGATAAACAAATACCACCGATGTTATTACCATGAATTTCACAGTTGTTAATACAATTTTCAATAATTCCATGATTAATAAAACAAATGCCAGCACCATGTATTTCAGAACCAATTGATTCAACATATTGGGAAAATTCATTTTGGTTATAAGGAACAGAGAGATTATTTGTGAGATTTGCCATTAGTCCATAATTGTACCCGACAAATCCGGTACCAGCAAATATATAACCACTAATACTTAAAGAATCTAAATATGAGTTAGTATCAAGTTTTGGAAAAAGGCAATATTCAGAGGGCGAAAACTGTGTACTATCCCGCAAGTCAATTGCTAAAACAATATTGTGTCCATTACCATGGAAATGTCCGTTAAAAGGAGTTTCATTTTTACCAATTGGCATTTTGAGTGAATCAATGATATCGTTCATTAAAGAAAAATGTGTGTCTGTGTAATCAACAGTTATTGAAAGATTGTTTTGTAACTCTTCGAAATGCTCTTTAGTGTAAATACGATAAGGTTCTTCCTCGGTTCCGATACCTCCACCAAATTGGGCGAATACTATTCCTGAAATTAATGAAATGATAATTGATAGTAATAATTTTTTCATATTCTTAGTTTTTTGTAAATCTTAGTGTCGAAATGTTCTGATCATTACCGCAAATCTTAAGAAAATATAATCCTGGCTTTAGGTCTCCTGTGAAAATTTGTTCTAATTCAGAATTTAAGTTGTTGGTTGATAGTAATTTACCTGCAATGTCGTAAATTTCAAGTTTGTCAGCTTGTATTCCGTTCAAATTTAAGTTGATGTAATCACTCGCAGGATTAGGGTAAGCAGATATTCCGTTTTCGATAGTTTGAGATGGAGCAGACGTTTCAATATCTACAATATTGATTCTGACATTTTTGCTGTAATCGCCTAAACTGACTGTTAAATTTTCAACCCCCAAATTTAAAAGTGTAACATTTTCATCACTGAAACTTACACGACCGTTTGCTTCGTCCCAACTTACATTGTTTTCAAGTCCAACGGTAAAGTTTTTACTTACGCTATCAACATGGTTGTATTCTTCTTCTGTTTCAAAGTGCAGATAAACCGGTGTTGCTGCCACCAATGCAATACTGTCGTTTTCCAAACCTAAGGGAATTGGGTAACGACCTTCGGCATAAGACCAGCCATCGCCAAGCATTGCCTGAAGTTCGGGACTTGTGCCTGTGAGTTGGGTGGTAAGTTTACCTTCGGCGGAGTCTAGCACATCAGCTTCGTTTATACCTTTAGAAAGGCACATTTGTTTGTCATAAAAATTGTTGGTTGCTAGTGCTAAAGTATCATAAGTTACACTATCAATAATTGCACTCCCTGTTACTTTTCCAATATTTAAGCAATTTGAAAAAGCATTGGAAAGGGCACTATTAAAGCATCCCAGAATCCCTCCCCCTCCATTAGTGTTTTGGTTATTAAATGTAATTGTCCCGTTTATATTTCCAATGTTTAAACAATTTATAACAGGAATAACGTCCCCCTCAGAATAATTAATACCAACTATACCTCCGCCAGGTATTGTTGCTGAAAAATCAATATTTCCCATATTAATACAATTCTGAATAACAGCATAATTTTGTACCCATCCGCAAATTCCACCAAAATTACACTCATCAGATTGGGATAAATTTTGAACAGATAGATTTCCATAATTAATGCAATGTTCTGTAATTGAATGAAAATCAGACCAATTAACAAGCCCTGCTGCTGAGAAAATATCTTTAGCTGAAATATTACCCATATTAATACAGTGTCTTATTGTACCATGATTAAAAGTCACAATTCCTGCAATAAAGTACGTATCTGATTCCTGTGTATCAGGATGAATTGTATTTGAAAAATCAGTAAGATTTATGCATTCTTCAATTATGCCCTCGTTTAAATAGCAAATGCCAACTCTATACCCAATTGGTACAATAGGAGGGGTTATTTCAACATTGCAAGTACATTTTAAAACTACACCTTGATTAATATATACTAAAGATGTAAAATAGTATGGTGTCCCAGCTATTTGCAAAGAGTCAAGATAGCCATTTTCTCCAATTATGCCAAATACAGAACAAGTTTGAGTGCTGTCAGGATAAATGTTAATAGAATGACCAGCACCGTGAAAATTGCCATTAAAATTATAGGTTTCGCCCTCACCGTTGCAAAATGAAGGCATAATATTTACTGTTTCTGTTATATCATGCATTAATCTGAGATGTATTCCCGCAAAATCACCAAAATTTTCTTCGTTATGTGAATTGAACTCAGTAGCAAACTCATCCCAATGCGATTTGTTCCATATTTGATAGGGATCTTCCTCGGTACCTGAGCCTCCACCGAATTGGGCAAAAGAGTTGATAGACGCAACAATACATGCAAGTAATGTTAGAAACGTTTTTTGCAGTATAGGTGTTTTCGTATTCATTAAATTAATGTTTAAATTTCAAAAAAAAAGTATTTGCTAGGTACAAAAAAGTTTATAATTGCTCGTGTTTTTCAAAAATAAATAATTCGTTCACAGTTATATCAAAGAACATTGATAAGCGAAGTGCAAGCGGTAGGGATGGTAAATATCTGCCGGTTTCAATAGCATTGATGGTTTGCCTCGATACTTTTAAGATTGCTGCAAGTTCTTCTTGTTTCAGCTTTCTGCGTTTGCGTTCATCTCTTACGAAATTCTTCATATTATCCGAAATTTTCGTCATTTTTGTTTTTGATACTTTCTAGAAATATTTGTATGTGAAATGAAATTATATAAATAAAAAACAAAGTGTTCATAAGAATTATAGCCGGAAAATTTATTAATTGAATTGTAAGACTAGTGAAAGTAAACACAAAGAAAAACAACGAGTGAAAGACTGTTGTTATTAAAAGTGATTTTTTTCTAAGATGACTAACTAATTCATCTTCAAGTCTTTCTTTCGAAAATGCGATTAAGAAAAAACCTAATACAGCAATTGCATAAATGGAGTATATACTAATGTCAGTATCAAATTCTAAAAAATATAAAATTGAAACACCGGAATTTAGTTTTAGAATTAATTTTGTAAGAGATAACAAAAAGAATATTGCTCCAATAATCTTAAAGTACCAAGGCAAAAATATTACTTTTAGGCTTTTCATAAATTGTGAATAATTAGTAACAACAAATGTAAAGTATATTTTACATTATTTGGAAATTATTTTTGGAAAAATTATTGTCCAAAGCACATATTTGCAATTTTTCAAGATACCACTCTTATTTTGTAGGTAGAGTTTTACAATGTTGCATAAGACACTTAATTCTTAACAATAATGTATCCGTTATTAAACGTTAGTAACTTGGCGAATAAAGGACAATAAAGTATAAACTTGCAACGAAATAATAGAAAAGCAGGACTAATGATAAAAAATGATTTTCTATCGAATAATGATTTTTCAACTATACTTATAGTCCGTTGTACAATAAACTACAATTATGCAATTTTACACTTGTGGACATAAAAGAAAAAATAGGAATAAGATTACGAGAATTAAGAAAGCTGAAAGGTCTTAGTCAAGAAAGGTTTGCATTTGAATGTGAGTTGGATAGAACCTATATTGCAAGTATTGAGCAAGGCAAAAGAAATGTCTCTATTGTTAATATTGAAAAAATAGCTAAAGCACTTAATATGTCCGTTTATGATTTTTTTGAAAAAGACATATTTAAAAAATGATTAAAGTAAATGATTTTGTAGTATTATCAAAAAACACAAGTGGAATAGAAATTAATTCTGTTGGTTTTGTAGTAGATATTAAAGTAAAACGAGCTAAAATATTTTTTATTGGTAAATTGAAAGAAGTAGTCGTTGATGTCTCGCTGATTAAATATATAGATGTTACTAAGACGGGAAAACCACACAAATATAAAATTTGCAATGTTTGTCATATTCTCAAAGATTATTATAAAGATTTTGATATAAATCAGACTGATGCATTGGGAAGAAAAACAACACGACCAACTTGTATAGAATGCAGAAAAAAAATTGATGGTGTAGCTTTAAAAACATCAGAAAAGAAAAGAATGTTAGCTGAAAAACCTTATATATTCTTTGTTTGTCCAATATGTAAAAAAGCTTCTATACCAGGTGTTACAGCAAATCTGGTAATTGATCATAATCACGAAACAGGTAATGCAAGGACATGGATATGCGATAGTTGTAACACGGGGCTTGGTCGTTTCAAAGATGATATAGGATTATTAAGAGAAGCAATTGATTACCTAAAAAAATATAAGAAAGTCTAAAAAAGTTCTGGAGGCATTAGCGATAATCTTTTTATCGATAAATCTGTATATTCTTTGGATATTTCCATTCCAAGAAAATTTCGTTTATTTAATTTAGCCATTTTACAAGTTGTTCCGGAACCACACATTGGGTCGAAAACCAAATCCCCTTCATTTGTCCACGATAAAATATGGTCATGAGCTAATTTTTCTGGAAAAATAGCTGTATGTTGAAATGCAATTTTATCATTGGTCGACCCTCCAAGCCCAACAGCATAACTCCAAATATTAGTTAAAGTTTTTTCCTTTTTTAATTCGCCAACTACTTTTTTATTAATGCCATCTGCCTTTTTGTTTGTAACTAATTTTTCCATACCGTGTCTTGCTGTCTTTGTTTTTAAAGGGTTGAACGTATTAACTCTTTCTTTTGAAAAAACAAACATAAATTCATAACAATTTGTATATGCGTTAGAACGCATAAATGGCGTGTTTTTCTTCTGATAAATCATTATATCGTGAACATTAAAACCAATTTCCTGAAAATATATGCATTGTTTAAAACTAGTTAAAGTCCGGTCACCATTTTTGATTTTATCGCCAACGACCCAAACGACGACACCTCCTTTCTTCATTACACGGAATAATTCTTTTGCAATATTTTCAAAATCAAAATGGAATCCGTTGTAGTTTCGTAAATCATCATAGGGAGGTGAAGTAACAACTAAATTAATACATTCATTCGGTAATCCCTTCATTCCTTCAAGACAGTCTATATTGTAAATATTATTTATTTCAAAATTTCCAACTTTCATTTCAATAGAATTTAGAATGTAAAGGTAATAAAGTTTTTGAAATTGATACTTATAATCTACAATAAAAATATGTTATTTATTAACAAAATCATTCGAAACGAAGAAAAATTTTATTTTACGACAAATAAAATTAAATCTTTAAAGACTTTAAAGGAAATTTGTATTTTAATACAATATTTCCTTTTAAAGGATAAGTTCGCAAATTACTCAAAGACAGAACACACAGTTGGTAACAGACGGGATGTTTTTTCGCTGAGACAGTGAGGATTTCTGTATTTTATATTTACTAAACTTTCGTGTATTTTTACATAACAATACTTCGATTCGACTAAGCGAAGACAACATTGACATACTGGCTTATCGTTTGTAAACGGATAATACCTTGTTACAAAAAAAGTCCTGAAATTTTCAATTTTCAGGACTTAAAATAATTCTCATCACTTTTTATTTATACAAGCACCGATAAGAGACATCAGTATCCATCTTAACTTTGAATTTCACTCCTTTAGGAACGATAAAAGTTTCAAATTCATGATAGGTTTTCCATTCGGTTTCATTTGGGAGTAAAACGCTCATTTTTCCTGATGTTACTGTCATATGTTCAATAGTAGAAGTGCTGAATTCGTATTCTCCTGCTGCCATAACGCCAACAGTTGCAGGGCATTTGGAAGTATTAAAAGCAATAGATACTACCTTGCCATCAAAATATTCATTTGTTTTAAACATACTTTTACGGTTTAGTCTTCTTGATGATCTTTAATTATTTCGATTAATTCAGGTAAATCCATTTTGATTTTTTTCAGATGTTCAATTTTAGGCACTCCGTTTTTTGTCCATCCGCGACGTAAATAAACGGCATCAAGGAGTTGTTCGTATCTATTTTCGCGATATTTACGAGTGATAGCAATTTTTTCTTCAGTAGTTTTTCCTTCAGGATCTACACCAATTAATTCTTTCATTTGCTTATCGTATCGTTCTGCACGCGATTCGTATTCTTCAACCGTAACAGGACCGGCAGCTCTATATGGTTGAGCATCATGTTTTCTGGTTCCGTATCCGCGGCGTAAGTTAAAGATACGTTGGAAGTTGTAAACTCTTTCCGATTGAGTTATCATTTCGTATTTGTCGAAATTTTGGTTGCCAGTTACAGCTTTATAGATAGTTACATAATTATCTACATGTTCGGGTACTTTTGCCGGTTCGTCAGTTTGTGCGTTGTTTTCGGGTTCTACATCGTTCCAAGGGAGTTTGCAAAGTCCTTGTAAACCAAACCAAGTTCTGAACATTGGGAAATAATGTAATGCTTCGGCTTTATCTTCGAATGTAGGGATTTGATTATTAACCATATCCATAAAAATAAGCCAAGCCTCGTCATGTTGCGGACCTTTGTTTGTCATTGCATATCCACCTTGTTGAGCAAGAGATTCTTTAGAAACATATTGGGAATATTCAAGTCCTTTATTTTCCATGCCTATATCTTGTAGGAATTGAGGGTCTCCCCATCCTTTTTCGGCAAACAATTCTTTCATTTTGCGAACTCCTAATCCGGCAATAAGTCCAAATCCTTCTCCCTTTGCTACTTGGTGCAGTAAATCCATTGCTGCATCAGCATTTCCAAAATTTAGTTTAAGCCCACCTGTTCTTTCGTCGTTAAGGATACCATTTTCGTAACATTCCATTACAAAGCCAAGAATAGTTCCCCACGAGATTGTACAAATACCGTAAGTATCGCAATAAAAGTTAGCTTCGATAGTAAAATCAGGATTAAAAATACCTGCTATTGAACCTAGTGATGAAGTAGTTTCGTATTCAGGCCCGTCAACTATTACTTTATCACCTTTGTAAGGTCCTGACCTTAATTCATAATTATCTACTCCTTTTGCACACGACATATTGCAGCCAATCCAGCAACCATCTGGCACACCTTGGGTAAAGTAAGATTGCCAAACATCTCCATGTATTTTATTAGCGTCCGGATGGCTACCAAATTTAAAATTATGAACAGGTAATAAATCGTAGTCATTCATAATATTTGTAAGGTGTGCAGTACCTTTTTTCTTCATCTCGCATTGTTTGTCGTCGAGTTCACGCATTTCGCGGTTGAAGCGTTTTCCTCTTTCCATTATAGCTTCAAGGTCAACAACATTATTGAGATTACCTTTAACTCCGTCTATTTTTGCAACTATAGCTTTTATTTTTTTGTCGCGGAAAACAGTCCCAATACCTCCACGTCCTGCTTGTTTTAGCCTTACTAGTTTACGTTTATTATCCCAAAAGGTGAAATTTAACATACCAATTAGAGAATGGTCGGCAGCAGTTCCTGCTGATACAACAGCTACATTTTTGCGGTCTTTTTCGTCATCAGAATACATTTCGTGAAGTACTTCTCCTAAAACATGACTATCGATAGGTTCTGCGGGTGCATCTAAAATCTCAACTTTATGATTTACTCCGTCTATAAAAATAATTACATCTTTATCTGCTTTTCCTTGAACTTCCACAGCATCGAACCCTGCAAATTTGCTAAATGGTCCGAAAAACCCACCAACATTACTGTCCATAATACTGTCGGTTTGTGGTGATATTGAAACACATAAAGCTTTTCCAGTACCAGAATATTGAGTAATACCACAAATAGGCCCGCCACTTATAATTATTTCGTTTTCAGGGTCGTTCCATTTAGTTGTGGGTTTTGTACCGTCCCACAAAAGTCTTAGTCCAAAGCCTTTACCACCAACAAACTTTTCTTTCATTTCTTTGCTAACGGGTTTTTCTTTAATTTCATTATTCGAAAGATTTACATAAAGAGTACGATTGTTATAGCCTTTGTCGATTGGATGCCATTCGTATTTCCATTCTGCAATCTGTTTGTGTTGTTTTTTTATTGCTTCGATGTTCATTATAGCTTATGTTTAGTTTACTAATTTGATTTCTTAGCTACAAAATTAATTATTTTTTTGCACTTATATTGTATGAGTTTATGATTAAAATCAATATGAAAGCCTGTGCATAACCGCTGTTAGCTGATACTAAAGCTTTAAATAAGATTCAAAATCTTGGCAAATTTCTTATTATATGTTAATAGTGATTTTGTAAAGAAAGATTTAGTGATTGTTATTTTATTCCTATTATACAAGATTATTAGCCACCTGCTAATAAATGAAGTATTACTAAATTGTCTCCTTCTTTTACAATTGTATTCTTAAAATCTTCCTTTTCAATAATAATATTATTTAGTTTAACAATTATTTTTTGATACGAGAAGTTTTTTATCTCCATAATTTCTGAGATACTCATATTATTTTTATCAAATACTTCTGTTCTGTTATTTAGAATTATTTTCATTATTCAAAAAATAAAAAAGCCCTATTTTATTAAAACAGGGCTTTGATATTATTATTGTAAAGGTGTAATTATCTCAATAAGTTCGGGCAAATCCATTTCTATTTCCTTAAGATGTTCAATAGTTGGGACTCCGTTTTTATTCCACCCTCTTCTTTCGTAAACAGCATCTAAAAGTCTTTCGTATTGTGCTTCGCGATATTCGCGGAGCATTGCCATTTTTTCTTCTACTGATTTAGTATTTGGGTCAATTCCAAATAGTTCTTTCAATTGTTCATCGTATCTTTCGGCTCTTGATTCGTATTCTTCAACAGTTACAGGTCCTGCGGCTCTGTATGGTTGGGCATCATGTTTCCTTAATCCGAAACCTCTACGAATATTGAAAATCCTTTGGAAATTATACACTCTTTCCGATTGGCGAATAAGTCCTTCTTCGGTAAGTGGTGTGCCTGTAACGCCTTCATATACTGACAAATAATTGCGTACATGTTTAGGTATTTTGTGTGGTTCGTCTTCGAGTTTATTGTCGCTTGGTGTAACATCATTCCAAACAATTTTACAAAGACCTTGTAATCCGAACCACGTTCTGAACATTGGAAACCAATGCAAAGCTTCTGCTTTATTTTCGAAAGTAGGAATTTGGTTATTAACCATATCCATAAAAATAAGCCAAGCTTCGTCGTGTTGAGGACCTTTGTTTGTCATTGCATATCCACCTTGTTGAGCAAGAGATTCTTTAGAAACATATTGGGAATATTCAAGTCCTTTATTTTCCATTCCTATATCTTGTAGGAATTGAGGGTCTCCCCATCCTTTTTCGGCAAACAATTCTTTCATTTTTCGCACTCCCAAACCTGCAATTTTTCCAAATCCTTCGCCACGAGCACATTGATGCATAACTTCAAAAGCTGCATCCGCATTTCCAAAATTTAGTTCCAGTCCGCCTGTAATTTCTTTATTTATAATTTCATTTTCGTAGCATTCCATTATGAATGCCATAATAGTACCCCATGTTATTGTACAGATGCCATAAGTATCGCAATAGAAATTAGCTTCAATAATATCTCTATAGTCGAAAATACCCATATTTGAACCTAAGCCTGCAGCGGTTTCGTATTCAGGACCATCAACTATAACTTTTGTCCCCTTATAGGGTCCCGTTCTAAGTTCAAAACCATCAACACCTTTTGCACATTGCATTGCACATCCAATCCAGCAGCCGTCGTTTATTCCCAAAGTAAACCATTTGTCTCTCAGAAAATCAGAATGGATTTTTGTAGCGTCTTTGTGCGAACCGTATTTGAAATTATGAGTAGGTAATAAGTCATAATCGTTCATAACGTTAACAATATTGGCTGTACCTTTTTTCTTCATTTGGTTTTGCTTATCGTCTAAATCACGCATTTCGCCTGCATATTCACGTCCTGGTTCAGTGATTTTTTTCATGTCGGCAACATTGTTCAGATTGCCTTGTACTCCTGAAATTTTGGCAACAATAGCTTTAATGTTTTTATTGCGAAATACAGTGCCAATACCGCCACGTCCTGCTTGTTTAAGGCGAATCATTTTTCGTTTATTATCCCAAAATGTGAAATTTAGCATACCAATTAGTGAATGTTCTGCAGCAGCACCAGATGACACTATTCCGATATTTTTGGCGTCTTTTTCGTCTTCAGCAAAATATTCTGTTAGCTCTTCGCCCATTAAATGCGAATCTTTTGAAAAACCGGGATCTTCGTAAAGTTCTACAGTATGATTAGTACCATCTATATAAATAATGATATCTTTTTCTGCTTTTCCTTGAATTTCGAGAGCATCAAATCCTGCAAATTTCATAAATGGGCCAAAAAATCCACCAACATTTGAGTCCATTACCGAATCGGTTTGTGGCGATAGTG
Organism: Bacteroidales bacterium; assembly: GCA_028702675.1. Taxonomy (GTDB): domain Bacteria; phylum Bacteroidota; class Bacteroidia; order Bacteroidales; family ML635J-15; genus JAQVOJ01. Next base: position 1,372 of record JAQVOJ010000078.1, on the reverse strand, counting down.
ATACAACTAGCGATTTTCCTGCTCCCGAATATTGAGTAATGCCACCAATAGGTCCGGGTGATATTATTATTTCATTTTCAGGATCGTTCCATTTTGTTGTAGGCTTGGTTGCATCCCATAATAGTCTTAGTCCAAAACCTTTTCCTCCTATAAACTTTTCTTTCATTTGTTGCGACACTGGCTTTTCTTTTACTTCTTTGCTGCCTACATTTATATATAATGTTCTGTTATTATAACCTTTTTCAATAGGATGCCATGTATAATCCCACTTTTTTATCTGATAATCCTGTAAGTTAATTCCTTTTATGCTCATGTTGAATAAATTTTGTTAATACTGTTTTCCATCTGTTACAAAACTAATTCATTTTTAGTTGTTTAAAATGGCATTAACATGTTATAAATCAATATGTAAATGTGTGCATAACGATTAATATACGAGAGGGTTATAAAACTTGAAAATCTACCCTTTAATCCGTAATTTTGTGAATTATATTATATAACATTAAAAAAATGAATACCGATCCTCTAAAGATGTTTTACTGTAAGTATGGGTTTAAACAATCTGATATATTAAAATATAGCATAGGCGAAAATTATTTAGCTATAATGTTAAATAATGGTTGTATTGGGGTTGCTGCGAGTCTTAAAAATAAAATTACAATTGAAATTTCTGAGCTTAATAGCCCCAATTTTAACAGATTTGAGCATAGACTTTTTCTGATGGGATATTACAATGCTTTGTTAAATTATAAAAATACTTACGAAACAGAGGCAGATATTTTTAAGGTAATCGGGTTTGAGAAATACAAAAATTTAGTTATGGTAGGTTTGTTTGAATCTCTATATAAGAATCTGAAAAACAACGGAATAAGTCCTATTGTGTTTGACCAAGGGAAAAACGATGATCGCACACAGCCAATGGAAAAGCAAAAAGAATTTTTGAAAAATACTAATGCACTTATTCTTACTTCTACTTCAATAATTAATGGAAGTTATATTAATTTGATTAGACAGATACCACAAAATTGTGATGTTTTTATGCTGGGACCTTCCGGTATTTTATCAAAAGAAATGTTTTATTTTTTTCCGAATATTTCTTATATTTTTGGTTCTGTTTTTAACAAATTTGATTATGATTTATTAGAACTAATTGAAAGAGGTGCAGGTACTAAAGGTTTTTTAAATCATTTAAAGAAAGTTTATATTAAGAATGAATTATGAAATCACGAGCTACATTGCAAGAAATTGAAAATCACTTAAGTAAATTTTGTGTGGGAATTGCAGGAGCCGGAGGACTTGGATCAAATTGTGCGGTTTCTCTTTTAAGGACAGGAATTGGTAAACTTGTAATTGCTGATTTTGATATTGTTGA
>JAQVOJ010000009.1 GCA_028702675.1 Bacteroidales bacterium | reverse complement strand
ATAATATCAACGAACCATCTGAACTAATTTCTTCTGCTGAAAAATCGACTAAAATTGCTTTGTTTGCTCGATAAAATACTGTATCTTTACTGCTCATTTTTGGGTGCTTTAAAAGTGTTTGTTTTTTTTTTGTAATACCCTAAAGATAACACTTTTACACCCAAAAATGTGTTTTATTTATGAATTTTTCGGGTTAGATTTGTTTTTTTTGCTCAAAATTCATTTTTAATAATGTTTATATATATATTTGTATGAAAAATTAAAACATTATAAAAAAGTTCTATTTCTGTAATTTAAAAAAATAAAATATGAATAAATTTTTAAAAACATTAATAATTGCCATAATAATGGTGAGTAATCAATTAGATGCTCAGATTCTTTTGACAACTTCATTTGAAATTGATTTAAGAACAAAACCTGATTTATCTTCAGATGTAATTAAAAGATTACCTAATCATAAAAACGTTGAACTTATTGATTATATATCAGAAAGTGAATACGGCAGTTATTTCGAAGTAAGAGCTGATGGACTAACAGGGTACATTCATCGTAATTTTGTTATTTATGACGATGCTTTTTATTTAGCATTAAAAGTCTCAAAAGGTAATGTTAGTAAAATTTACATGGATAACAAAGACAAAATAGATAAACTCAATAATCGTAAGAAATATGAAGAAGAGCTATGGCAAGATCCTCTAAAGTCATATATTAGAGCATATATATCTTCTGTGTTATTTCGTTATAATGCAAGTACAAATTGATTTTATAGCTAAATCTGAGAAAACTATGCATCATTAAAAATAAGAATTTAGAAAAATTTGAAAAACACATAAAATAAAACTATTTGGAAAATTACAAATTATAAAACACATTACAAAATGTTTTTTTTTTGAATTAGAAGTAAAGTGAAAATATTATTAATTATAATATACAATTATGAAATATAATTTTTTTTTAACGACAATTGCAATATTGATTATAGTAAATCATTCTGTTGCTCAAGGTACAGATACATTAAAAATGATTACAACTTACGGTGATATGGGGTCCTATTGCGGTACTGTTTTAAATAGTAAAGCCAATGGCAATGGAATTCTCACATTAAATAATGGTTGCAAGTATGTAGGTGCTTTTAAAAATGGTTATAGACAAGGGAAAGGAACCTATACTTTTAGAGATGGTACAACCGAATATATTGGAGACTGGGTAAATGACACAATAAATGGTCAAGGAACTCTTATAGCGGCCAATGGAAACAACTATACAGGTGCATGGAAAGATGGCAAACAAAATGGTCAAGGAACGTATTTATGGGCATCAGGAGAAAAATATGTTGGAGAATGGAAAGATGGGAAATATAATGGACAAGGAATAATGACCTATTCAGATGGAGCCATTTATGAGGGACAATGGAAAGATGGTTCGCGAAATGGTCAAGGTGCTATTCTAGCGATGTCAGGAGATAAATATGTTGGTGAATTTAGAAATGGGAAAGAAAATGGGCAAGGAACTCGTACATATAAATCCACAGGAAATAAATATGATGGGGAATGGAAAGATGGAAAATGGAATGGACAAGGAACGTATTTATGGGCATCAGGGGATAATTATGTTGGGGAATGGATAGATGGCAAACAAAATGGTCAAGGAACTATGATTTGGGCAACAGGGGAAAAATATGTAGGTGAATGGAAAGATGGTAAACGGAATGGATCAGGGACTAATATAGAGGCTGATGGAAAAGAAACAATTGGTAAGTGGATAAATGGAACAATGCAACCAGTTTCGGTGCCTTATGTAAATATAAATGAAAAAAATTCAGAATGGAAAAACGACATGGCAATCTTTATTGAAGATTTTGATGATAACAAAAATAATTGGTGCGGAACAAAATCATTAAATGGTGGAAATTCTACGGTAGAATGCAGCATTTCAAATGGTGAAATGATAGTTAAAAAATCATTAGAATCTTCAATAAAATTTGATAAGATTAATTTCTCAGATGATATTATTGCTACAATAAAATTTAAAATTAATACCACACCAAATTCAGGTATGGGTTTATTCACTATTTTTAATATAGAATTTTCTTACTGTTCAAATGTCACCAATAGTTATCTTGGATTACATGTCGGGATTTCCGGAAAAAATAATTCATTAAAATACAGCCAGATAAGAATAAATAATGACACTTGGACAATTTTACATATTGTTAAAAAAGAGGATAACCTATCTATTTATCTTGACAATCAGTTAATTAGAACTTTTACTAATATTATTGAAACAGACTTAGATAAAAGCATTGGATTTGTTGGATATGAAAACGATAGAACTATTTGGGTTGATTATATAAAGGTATTTAAAAATTATGATTCTCTTGAAGAATACGCAAAATCTCTTGAGAAAAAGGAATTTATTCTTGTGAATTCAACTAAAGATTTTGATGGTTTTATGAAAAAACATCCTCAAAGCATATACAAAGATGAAATATTCCAATTAAAAGAAGACTATCTTTATAATTTAGCTAAAAGTGGATTTATTAATGATTGTGATAATTATTTAGTTGCTTTTCCTACTGGGAAACATGTTACAGAAATAAACCAGTTAAAAAGCGAAAGGGTTTTGTATAATAAAGCCCTTAATGGTGGAATTACAGAATATGATAACTATCTTTTAAAATATCCAAATGGCTCTTATTCATCAGAAGTAACAGCCTTGAAAAATAAAAAACTGCAGGAAATTGAAAGAAATAATAAAATCACTGCAAATAGCAACAAAACTTTATGGAAAATTGGGAATAAAATGTGTATGGAAACTTCAATTGGTACAGTATGTGGAACTTTAAATGCATGGAATGAAGACAAAAGCATGTTTCAATTAAAAGTTATCTCCGGACCAGATACAAGAATAGAAGGACAACAAATAAAAGAGGGTGAAATTATTTGGGTCAATGCTGACAAAACATGGCATATTTGTTTGCAAGATGAAATAGATTCAAGCGTTGCACAAAATGAAGATCCTTATAAATATTGGAAACTTGGTAAAAAGATATGTTTATCAGGAACAAAAGGAGCTTGGATATTTAAATCTAATGTTACGATAACTGGAGAAATAATTCAATGGAACGAAGATAAAAGTAAAGTAAGAATTAGAATTATTAATGGTGCTGATGGTACATATTACAACAATGAAACACTTTATAATGATAAAATGATATGGGATAGCCCTAATGGTTGGAGAATATGTAATTAGCATTTAAATATTACAAATACACCAAGTTACTAATCGAGAAGTCTTCCCCGACAGTTAGAACTGACGGGGATATATATTATTAACTAATTAACGTACAAGTTATATATACGAAGGTTCTTTATGTTATAATATAACGAAAACTTGTAAAAAGACTTAACAACTTGCAGACTACTAAGAAACGACTCCACGAACTGTTTATACATGGTTGCTCCCAATAAGAGACGAATTACTTGCAAAAATATAATGAGCTCACTAGTGTCCACTAAAAAAAATTAAGTTTTAATTGATTATACTTTTGATTTTTACATTGTATTATTTCAGTTTTGCCTAATAACTCTATAATTTGAGTTTTATCAAAGACTGACACTCCAATAATTTGTAGGATTTCATATAAGGATCTGTCAATATTTAAATCATGAGCAGCAATTGCGACAAGGCAATATGTTATAATCGCTGTGTAAATCTGTACCTTGACTGCATTTTCTGTTTCACCCCAAAATGATTTTATTTTAAGATGTTGCTTCATCCATTTAAAGAATAATTCAATCTGCCATCTATTCTTGTAGAGCATAGCTATCTGCTCTGGCGTAAGGTCGAAGTTATTTGTAAAGTAAGAATAAAATGCTTTTTTTTCTTTGTCAAAGTAGATTATTTTTCTGATTTTATGAGGATACTCAGAAGAAGTTATTGATCCAAATAAAAATCCGACTTGATCTGCTTGTATACTAGAGTCACAATTAACATTATTGGAAAATGTTACCGTAAACTTTATGTTTTTCTTTGAACGGATAACAAAGTATGATTCAAGTTGTGTAATTCGATTAAGTCTGGTGAAATCCAAGTACGCTCTGTCAAAAACATAATATGCTCCAGCCTCGTAGGGAATATTATCCATTGCATTAACATCATGTTTTGCTGCATTACAGATATTGAGGTAGCTAGGAATTTGTGTTTTAATATCAAATAGCGTGTTTATTTTTATTCCAGCCTTATGCTTTCTAAATTTTGCCCACCAAAAAACTGAAAGGCATAAATCAATAGTTGTCGAATCAAATGCGTAAACATTGCCATTTATTTCAAAATCAATATTATTACGCTTTCGTCTTGCAACATCAATTAAGTAATAAGCAAAATCTTCAAATATCCTATAATCTCTTTTCTCATTAGCTTTGGAAAGATTGCTCCTAGTGACCTTTTTGCTGAAGCCTAAGTGATAGTTCTTACTCGAATGAGCTTCAACAGTAATAATCAAATCTCTCAAACTGTCCCTATTTGTTAGTTGACCAAACATCATCACTAACATTTGATTCCAGCATGTAAAATGCTTTACGTACTTATCTCCATCGTATTGGGTTACAAAATTGTCAAATACTCGTTTTGGTAACAAATCAACTAATTGAGAAAAAACATATCGACCTTGATTCATTTTTGCTTATTTGTTTATATCTTAGCAAAAATATAAATTCAAATGTACACGCAATAATAAATCGCTACACCCATTTGTTATTAAGCATTTCAGAGGATCGTAGTTGATTTTTAGTGGACACTAGTGTAATGAGCTGTATTTATCCATATACATGGCGACTTTAAATTATATATCTGGTGAAAATGGGGAATTAGGATTTTTTAAAATAGGCCCTATTATTATGGATTCATCTGAATTTCAAGATGAGATTGAACTTGAAAATGTATATAGAGAACTAGCAACAAGGCTTAATTATAATGCTTTTGGGAAATTAAGCTAAATATTAAAAAGGAAAACTAGTTTATATATAACTACTGACCGAATACATTTCCAAACATTGTTAATAAAAATATTCCTCCTGACTATCAACAACTTAACATTTTGCACACTGATTATCAGGAACTTACACGACTATACAATTTATCAACAACTAAAGCAATATAATGCTATATGGAGTAGTTTTGTATAAATGGAAATTTGAGAAGCTAAATCAATTGATTGATAGGACATTATGAGTATAGAAGCGCACAGGAGTATTGATGTAGATGTATTTAAGGAAATATTAGATAATGAGTTTTTCATAGGAAATAAAAATGAAATTCCAGATTTAATTGACCTGGTTAAGAAGATTCAAGCTGTTGAATTAAAGGTTCAAGGAATAGATCTCGACCATAAGAGAGAAGCAAAAATAATAAAGCATAGAAATTACGGATTTCGTGCAAAGGCAGATTATAAAATTGAATTTAAGCAGGATGTTTTCGAAAATGAAACTTTAATTACCTTGATACCCCGCTGCCGCACGACTGTGTCGTGTGGTTTTGCAGCCCAAAGGATGCAAGCCAGATTCACAATTCTTTTGTGCATTATTATTTAGTATCATTACAAAACAACTATTACTTGATTAACCAATCCTTTTTCACCGCTATAATCTCTGGCACTGCTGTAAACGTAATCCTCCGGGCGATAAACCAAACCTGCTTCGACAGGATTGTAATGCACATATTTTATTTTTTCTTGAGTAACTTTTGCACTCCAAAGCTCAATCGGGTGATTATCGTGTTGCCAGAATTGATATTTATTTACATTCGATGATTTTGATGCAGCGTCTTTGAATTTAGCCAAAAACATCTCTTTTCTACTCTCCCTTGGGTTTTCTTCAATTGCTTTGACTATAGCTTTACTTGTAAACTTTTTAAGATCTCCCAAAACGTTTTGTGGCTTAAAACCTGATGTAACTCTGAATATCAAATGAATATGATTTGTCATTATGCACCATGCAAAAATTTCCATACCTTTTTCTTTCTAACAATAATGCAAACTATCGATAAAAATATCATTGTATTCGTTTCTTGTAAAAACATCTAGCCAATCTACAACAGCAAAACTTGTAAAATAGAAACCATCACTATTATGAAACTTGTAACTTCGACTCATACGCATATTTCGACTTATAAAGAAGATATATAAACTCTATTTAATTATTAAAGATACAAATGTTATTTTAAAACTTTCTATAAGGTAGATTTTATTTAACCACACGACACGTCGTGCGGTAGCGGGGGAAAAGTTTTGGAGAATTAAGATTTTTGGGAATATGTTACCTATTCCAACAGATGGCACACCACCATACACATATTTATGGGATGCCTCAACCGGTAACCAAACAACCGCAGAAGCCACAAACTTAGGAGCCGGAACTTACTATGTAACAATTACCGACATAAACGGCTGTAGCATAGTCCGAGACGTAAGTTTGGTAGAACCCCCACAATTAGATGCTACCACCACAGTAACCAGCAATTACAACGGACAAGATGTAAGTTGCAACGGATTTACCGATGGTTCAGCAGAAGCTATTCCAACAGATGGCACACCACCATACACATATTTATGGGATGCCTCAACCGGTAACCAAACAACACAAGAAGCAACAAATCTCGGAGCCGGAACATATTATGTTACAATTACCGACATAAACGGCTGCAGCATAGTTCGAGATATTATTTTAAGTGAGCCGTTATCTTTAGATGTGAATATTAGTACCGTAGATGTTATTTGTGGCTCAAGTTTAGGTTCAGCAACGGCTCATCCAACAGGTGCTACGCCTGGTTATTCATATTTATGGTCAAATGGTAGTCAAAATCAAACTGCTACTGGTTTAATTGTTGAAGAATATACCGTAACTGTTACTGATATTAATGGTTGTTCTGCATTTGTTTCTGCTAATGTTCAACCAATTGGAAATCTAAATATTTCATTTACACTTCAAGAGCCTGTATCTTGCCATTCTTATACTGATGCTGCTTTGTTAAGTCATGTAAATAATGGAGTGCCTGAATTTGAGTATAATTGGTCGAATGGAACAAATCAGTCGGCAATTACTAATGTAGGAGCAGGAAATTATACTCTATCGGTAACTGATTCTTGGGGTTGTTATGGCGTTAATTCATATTATATTGATGAACCACCTCAAATAGTACTACATTTTATTACAAATGATGTTTTATGTTATGCGGACAGTAATGGTAGTGCTTCAGTATTAGCAGGAGGTGGATATCCTCCTTATACTTATGATTGGGTTACTGGAGAAACCAATACTACAATATCTAATCTCGTAGCAGGAAGTTACCCTGTAAGCGTTACTGATACCAGAGAGTGTACAGTTGTTGGTGAGGCAATTATTATGCAGCCAGATAAGTTAAATGTGCAATTTGAAATCGACAGTATTAATTGCTATGGTGAAACTGGTGCCATACAGGCGAATGTTAGCGGAGGAACTAATCCTTATGAATATATTTGGACTTATTTAGGCTATACTTTTAATGATCAAACTATTGTCAATATTCCCGAAGGTGTATATTCCTTAAATGTTACAGATAGAAATTCTTGTTCTTTTGATACTCTGGTTAATATGCTCCAACCTGAACCACTAACAGGAACATTCGTTTTTGATAGACCTTCGTGTATCGGCAATTGGGATGGTTCAATAGATATTATTTTGGAAGGTGGCACTGCTCCTTATTACTCAAATCCTGGTATTGTAGATGCTTATCATGTGTATTTAGATGGACTATACGAAGGTGAATATGAGTTTAATATTGTAGATTATCGAGGGTGTGAGTTAACTATTGGTCCTGTTGTGCTTATTGATATTCAAGTAGAATGTTTAACAATACCAAACGCTTTTACTCCAAACGGAGATGGTGTGAACGATACATGGCAAATTGAAAATATTCACATGTATCCGGGTGCTCAAATACAAATTTTTAACCGATGGGGGCAAATATTATGGGTTGGTGATCCTTCAACAGAATGGGATGGTACATATGAACAAAACCCTGTGCCAACAGGTACATATATTTATGTTATAAATCTCTACAATGGCGACGAGCCAAGAATTGGTAATATTACAGTAGTTTATTAATACAGTTTTATAACTTTGTAAATTATTATTTAGTAAAACTGAAATAAAGAATGTATAAATATCTGTTTGGACCTGTGCCTTCACGAAGGTTAGGAATGTCGTTAGGTGTAGATCTAGTCCCTCGTAAAGTTTGTTCCCTTGATTGTGTGTATTGCGAAGTTGGTAAAACAAGTTTATTAACATCAGAACGAAAAGAATATATAAAATTCGAAAATGTTAAAAAGGAACTTGAAGATTATTTCGATAAAAATCAAGATCCTGATTTTATAACTTTTTCAGGTTCAGGAGAACCAACATTAAATTGCAAGATTGGTAAAGTACTTGATTTTATTAAAGCTCTTAAACCAAATATCCCTATAGCAGTACTTACAAACGGAACATTATTGTTTAATACTGATGTTAGAAAAGAGATAATTAATGCTGATTTGGTTTTACCATCTCTTGATGCTGTTAGTCAAGATGTCTTTAATAAAATTAACCGACCCGAAAAATCATTAAAAATCAAAGATTGTATTCAAGGATTAATTGATTTTAGCAAAGAATTTAAAGGGAAAATTTGGTTAGAAGTATTTATTCTTCCCGGATATAATGATAATAAAAATGAAATTGCAAAACTTCGCGAAATAATATTACAAATAAACCCTGATTCGATACAATTAAACACTCTTGATAGACCCGGCACAGTATCTAATCTCAGAGGAGCTACAAGACAAGAACTGGAACATATTGCAAAGTTGTTAAATATCGATAATATAAATATTATAGCTGCAATGGCGCAACGAAAAAAAATCAAATCATTTAGAGAGGACATCGAAAACGCAATTATCGAAACAATATCAAGAAGACCTTGTACAATTGATGATATAATTGAAATTTTAGGATTACATGTAAGCGAAATTAATAAATACCTTGATGTTTTAGAAAGCGAAAATAGAGTAGAAACTTCTTTACAAGAAAGAGGGGTTTTTTATAAGATAAAGTCATGATAGTGAGTTGAATAGAACTTCTGTTTTTGAGGGAAAATTTAGTAATTATTTTAAGCCTGACTTATATCTTAATTTCTTATTAAAGAAAATTCTACATTTGCAATCTTAATTATAAAAAAATGATTGTTTGTACTAATAGAGAAGATATTTTAAGAATTGTTGAAGAAGCAAAAGCTGTTTCAAAATCTATTGGTTTTGTCCCAACAATGGGAGCTTTACACCAAGGACATATTTCTTTGGTTGAAAAATCTTTAAAACAAAATAATATTACTATCGTAAGTATATTTATAAATCCTAAGCAGTTTAATCAAAGCGAGGATTTTGAAAAATATCCGCGTACACTTAATAAAGATATAGAAATCCTTAAAAAATCCGGATGTTCGATTGTTTTCGTACCTTCATACGAACAAGTTTATCAAGATAGCAGTAGTATTGAAGTCAACTTAGATGGACTTGATACTGTTTTAGAGGGTAAATTCAGAAAAGGACATTTTCAAGGTGTAGTAGATGTAGTATATCGCTTATTTAAAATAGTAAGCCCCAATAGAGCTTACTTCGGAAAAAAGGATTACCAACAATTACTTATTATAAAAAAAATGATTGACTATTTCGATTTTAATATTGAAATTGTCCCCTGCGAAATAATTAGAGAGCCTGATGGATTAGCACTTAGCTCCAGAAATACAAGACTCTCCAGTACCGAACGAGATAATACTAAAGTGATATCAGAAGCCTTGTTTGAAGCAAAAAAAATCTATAGAAATAATCAAGTAAATATTGTGAAAAATTTTGTTCAAAATAAAATAGAACAAAATAATTTTTTATCATGCGAATATGTTGAAATATGTGATCCCGATACCTTAAAGCCATGTAGTAGTAAGCAAAAAGCTTTAAACAAAATCTTATTAACTGCGGTTTATTGTGGAAAAGTAAGATTAATTGATAATATACTTTTAGATAGTGAATAAAAATATAATTAACTTTGCAGCGAAATATTTTTTAAAGATATGAATATTGAGATAGTAAAATCAAAAATTCACAAAGTTTCGGTAACCGAAGCTAATTTGCAATATGTTGGCAGTATCACAATTGATGAAGATTTAATGAAAGCTGCTAATATTATAGAACACGAAAAAGTGCAGGTAGTAAACATCAATAATGGGGAAAGACTTGAAACTTACGTTATTAAAGGTAAACCTGGTTCCGGTGTCATTTGTTTAAACGGTCCAGCTGCCCGAAAAGTTGCAGTCGGAGATGTTGTTATAATTATTTCTTATGCCAGTATGGATTTTGAAGAAGCAAAAAGTTTTGAACCAAAATTTATTTTTCCAGATACTCTTACAAATCGATTGATATAAATGAATTCACTAGAGAGAATTAATAGTAAAATTGTAACTCAAAATTCTTTACATTCTCTCGTAAAAGATTGGAAGGATAGTAAACAAAAAATAGTTTTTACCAACGGGTGCTTCGATATTTTACATTTCGGACATATTACATACTTATTTAAAGCTGCCGATTTTGGAACAAAATTAATTATCGGCTTAAATTCGGATAGTAGCGTAAAAAAACTTAAAGGTAAAGATAGACCAATATCTGATCAAAAATCAAGAGCATTGTGCTTAGCTGCCCTCGAATGTGTTGATGCAATTTGTATTTTTAATGAAGAAACTCCAATCAATTTAATTAATATTGTATTACCTGATTTTCTTATAAAAGGTGGTGATTACAAAACTGAAAGCATTGTAGGGTACAGCGAAGTAACAAATAATGGCGGTAGAGTTCTTACAATTCCATTTGTAAAAGGATACTCTACTTCAAAAATATTAAATAAATTATTTGAGTTCTAAATAATTATTCTATATATTTGTATCTTAGCATTATAAACTAGATTAAAATGAAAACAAATAAACATCTCCTTTTATTAATCGCAACTTTAGCAATTTTCACATTTTTATTCTCAAGTTGTAAAAAAATTGATGATACTATTGTAGGTAAATGGGATTCTCAATTAATGAATACTAGTACATCTCTAAAAGTGTATTGGACAATTACTGATGATGGCAAAATTGTGAGAGAACGCATTGACACGAATACTTCTACCACACAAACAGATAATTGTTCGTACACAATAGATAAAAAACTCACAAAAACTTATCTCATTATTGAAGGTAGTAATAGTCTTAGCGGAGATGGTGATATTAACGGGAAGTGGATAGTTAACGATTTTAATGATGATATTCTTAAAATACGTAGAGTAGATTTATCAACAACCGATGAAGAATTAACTGATGGTGCTTTCTTAGTGCGTGAGTTTATACGTGTTAACTAAGTTGTATGGCTAAGACAAAAACTGTCTTTGTTTGCCAAAATTGTGCCTATAAATCCCCAAAATGGATAGGTAAATGTCCTAGCTGTAATTCTTGGAACTCATTTGTAGAGGAGTTAGAAACCCAAGAAAAAGCAAGCCTTAAAAAAACCGCCAAAATTAGTCCGGGGAGTATAAAAAAACTTGAAAATATTTCGCAAAAACAAAATGGAAGGCTTACAGCACCATTTTCAGAACTTAATAGAGTACTAGGAGGTGGAATAGTTCAAGGTTCCTTAGTTTTATTGGGTGGTGAACCAGGAATCGGTAAGTCAACCCTCGTTCTACAAACGGCTTTAAAACTTACAAACACTACTGTTTTATATGTTTCAGGAGAGGAAAGTCCCGAGCAAATTAAAATGAGGGCAGATAGAATTTGCAAACCCGAAAGTAATATATATATATTATCAGAAATTAATATACATAAAATTCTTGATGGTATTTGTGAAGCTAAACCGGATTTGGTTATAATTGATTCAATACAAACTATTTTTGATGAAGATTTAAGTTCTAGTCCCGGTACAGTTTCTCAGGTTAGAGCTTGTACACAAATTTTTCAGGAATATGCTAAGAAAAATCAATTGAGTTTTCTATTGATCGGACATATCAATAAAGATGGAAATATTGCAGGACCCATGGCACTAGAACATATTGTTGATGTTGTTATTCAGTTTGAGGGTGATAACAATAATTATTTTAGACTATTAAGAGCAAAAAAGAATCGATATGGTTCTACTGCCGAAATTGGGGTATTCGAAATGACAAATACAGGACTAAACGAAATACCTGACCCGGGAATGTTGCTATTACCTGATGATATTACTGATATGAGTGGTATAGCTATTGCAGCAATGAACGAAGGAGCTCGTACTCTTATGCTGGAAATTCAAGCTCTGGCAACTACATCAGTATATAGCGCTCCACAACGTACAGCTACTGGCTTCGATATTAGAAGATTACACATGTTATTAGCTGTTGTAGAAAAAAGATTAGGGATAAGACTAGGTCAAAAAGATGTATTTTTAAATATTGCAGGTGGAATTAAAGTAAACGATACAGGTGTAGATCTAGCTGTTATTGCTGCATTATTATCATCAGTTTTTGATAAAGTTATACATAGAAATACTTGTTTAATGGGGGAAGTAAGCTTGTCAGGTCAAATAAGACCTGTACCTAATATCGACCAAAGATTATTAGAAGTTAAAAGAATGGGTTTTAATAAAGTATTTATTAGCAAATTCCAAAAAACAAGCATTAAAAACGAAAAAGATTTCAATATTCTTAAAATTGAAAAAGTTAATAATTTAAGTCCCTTGCTTTTTGATTAGAATATACTTTGGTTTTGCCTTTCGTAAGCGTCACAATCTATCTCAACACTTAGTTTCTTAGGTCGTTCAAATCGTGCTGAATCAGAATAAGGCAAAGATTCGTCTGCATATACCTTTTGCATATATATTGCCCAAATAGGTAATGCCATAACAGCACCTTGACCTAAATTAATATACCTAAAATGAATGCTTCTTTCTTCGGCACCAACCCAAGCTCCACTTACAAGCTCAGGTGCTATACCAATAAACCATCCGTCTGAATGATTATTTGTTGTACCTGTTTTTCCTGCTAACTCATTGTACATCTTATAATGATAACGTATTCTTACGCTTGTGCCAAAATCTACTACTCCTTTCATTAATTCAATCATTAGATATGCTGTCTCTGCGCTTATAGCTTCTTTTTGTTGGGGCAAAAAGCTTGCTAAAACATTACCTTCTTTGTCTTCGATACGGGTTATATACAAAGGTCTTGTGTAAATACCTTTATTTGCAAATGTACAATAACCGGCAACCATTTCTTTTAATAATACTTCCGGAGCTCCTACGCATATACTAGGATAAGGATCAATATGGCTATAAACTCCCATCTTTTTAACTAAGCTAACTACTGCCTCAGGCGAAAACTGTTTTAAAACCCAAGCCGAAATCTGATTTAAGGAACCAGCTAATCCATATTTTAATGTAATCATCTCTCCGTCTCTATCTGTTTCGCTAAATTTTGGAGTGTAAAACTTTTCAGGTGAACCTTCAGGTAACTCAAAGGTTGTTGGGATATTTGGAACTTTATGGCAAGGTGAATAACCATTTTGCATTGCTAAACAATAAATAAATGGTTTAAATGTTGAACCTACTTGTCGCCTGCTTACCGAAACTTGATCAAATTTAAAATGTTGATAATTAATGCCGCCTACATAAGCACGGACAAAACCTGTATGTGGTTCCATCGACATAAAACCTGCATGCTGAATGTACTTATTCCATCTAATCGAATCCCATGGACTCATTACAGTATCAATGTCGCCTTCCCAACTAAAAACTCTCATTTCTACTGGTTTGTCAAAAATGGCTCTTATGCTGTCTTCGCTTAAACCATTAGCTTTATGCACACGGTATCTTTCACATCTTTTCATACTATTTGTCATAATAGTATTTATCTGCTCGTATGTTAAATCATTTGAAAATGGAGCTTTAGCCCTCCCTTTCTGATCTTTGTAAAACTCATCTTGTAAGTATGTTCCCAAATGCGTACTTACAGCTTCTTCTGCATATTTTTGCATCCTACTGTTTATAGTAGTGTAGATTTTTAGTCCATCACTATAAATATCATAAGGGCTACCGTCAGGTTTATTGTTTTTGTTACACCATCCGTATGAAGGGTCTTCAACCCAATTGATACTATCTTCTACATATTGTCTTTTATCTATGTAATTATTTAGTTTGGGTTTTGATGCCGTAAGCCATAAACGTAAAAATTCCCTAAAATAGGTGGCACTTCCGATATTATGATCTACTTTTTGAAATTTTATACCCAATGGCATTTCTACAAGACTGTCATATATTTCAGCATCAACATAGCCATATTTTTTCATCTGAGATAATACAATATTTCTTCTTTCTTTTGTTTCTTCGGGGCGGCGTAGAGGATTAAAAAGAGAAGGGTTTTGTGCCATCCCAACTAACATAGCTGATTGTATTTCGGTTAGCGAATCAGGTGTAGTATTAAAATATACTTTTGCTGCTGATTCAATTCCTACTGCTAAGTTCAAAAAATCGAACCGATTAAAATACATTTCAATTATTTTCTCTTTTGTATATCTCTTTTCAAGTTTTACCGCTATAACCCATTCGTTAAGTTTTTGCTTTATCCTCTCTGGTACCGAAGAAGTTGGCTCATGATATAATAGTTTAGCTAATTGCTGCGTAATAGTACTTGCTCCACCACGTTTACCCATATAAACCATTCCACGAATTAATCCTTTAAAATCTATCCCACTATGTTTATAAAACCTAATATCCTCGGTAGCAATAAGTGCATTTATTAAATGTGGAGATAGGTCATCGTAGTTTGTAATTACTCTGTTTTCTCTAAAATATGTCCCTAAAATAACATGGTCAGACGAAATTATTTGTGTTGCTATATTGTTCTCAGGATTGTCAAGCTGTTCAAAACTAGGGATAAAACCTCTTTTACCCTGACTTATCGAGACAAAATAAAATGAAATACCTCCTAATATAAATAAATATACAAGCCAAAATAGAATTGAAAATATCCATTTAAATTTTTTTGAATATGTTTTTTTTTCTTTATTAGCTGAATCCTTTGACTTAGTAGGCTTTGATTGATGATCTTGTGTACTCATATTAATTGCTTTGGCCGTAAATTTAAATAATAATTTTGAAGTTACTGTTTGAATTTCCTTATTTTGCACCAATCATTTTTTTAACCGCAGTTTGTTAAATTATTTTATTCGTATGGAAGAAAACCTTGTAATTGTTGAGTCACCTGCAAAAGCGAAAACAATCAAAAAATTCCTTGGTGACAGTTTTATTGTAAAATCTAGTTTTGGCCATGTTAGAGATTTAGCTAAAAAAGACTTAGGAGTAGATGTTGATAAAAATTATTCTCCTAATTACATTATATCACCAGATAAAAAGAAAATTGTTGCCGAACTTAAAAAACTCGCTTCAAAATCTAAATTAGTATGGTTGGCGTCTGATGAAGACCGCGAAGGAGAAGCTATCTCTTGGCATTTAAAAGAAGTATTAGGTTTAAAAGATGATAAAATCAAAAGAATTGTTTTTCATGAAATTACAAAAGAAGCAATCCAAAAGGCTGTTGAGAACCCAAGAAATATTGATAAGAATCTTGTAAATGCTCAACAGGCTCGTAGAGTTCTTGATAGATTAGTAGGATTTAACTTGTCGCCTTTATTGTGGCGTAAAATCAAACCTTCGCTTTCTGCCGGCAGGGTTCAAAGTGTTACAGTAAGACTTATTGTTGAACGCGAAAGGGAAATTATTAAATTTAAATCCGTAAGCAAGTATAAGGTAATTGCAAATTTTATCGCCAATGGTAAAGTTTTTAAAGCAGAGCTAAATTATAAATTTGATACAGGAAAAGAAGCTTATCAGTTTCTTGAACTGTGTAAGAATGCAGAGTTTTTAGTTGAAGATGTTCAGAAAAAACCATCCAAAAAAAGCCCTGCTCCTCCTTTCATTACTTCTACACTCCAACAAGAAGCAAGTAGAAAACTCAAATTCTCTGTTTCGCAAACTATGAGAGTTGCACAAACGCTTTACGAACATGGTTACATAACTTATATGCGTACAGATTCAGTTAATCTGTCGAATCTAGCACTGTCAACTGCGAAAAAGTCTATTACCGAAGAATTTGGCGAAAAATATCATAAATCAAGAAATTATAAAACACGGAGCAAAGGAGCACAAGAAGCTCATGAAGCAATCAGACCAACATTCATTAATAATAAAACAATTGAAGGAACTAGACAAGAACAGAAACTTTACGAATTAATTTGGAAAAGAACTGTAGCTTCTCAAATGGCTGACGCTGAACTTGAAAAAACTATAATATCTGTTAAAACAAATAATAGTAAGTACAAGTTTATTGCTAATGGTGAAATAATTAAGTTTGATGGTTTTTTAAAACTATATATTGAGTCGCAAGATGACGAAAATATCGAAGAGATTAACGATATGTTGCCTGACGTAAAAGCAGGACAAGCTTTAAGTGCAAAAAAAATTGAAGCAGTAGAAAAATATTCTACTCATCCTCCTAGATATACCGAAGCTAGTTTAGTTAAAAAACTTGAAGAGCTTGGAATTGGAAGACCTTCAACTTATGCCCCTACTATTAGTACGGTTCAGCAGCGTGGATATGTTAGTAAAGAAGACAGAAATGGTAATAAAAGAGAAGTAGAAGTTTATACCCTTGAAAATAATGAAATTAAGAAAAGACTAAAGTCGGAAAACTATGGTGCTGAATATGGTAAGCTATTCCCAACATCTATTGGAATGGTTGTAAACGATTATCTTATTGATAATTTCGATAATATAATGAACTATAATTTTACGGCACGAATAGAAAAAGAATTTGACGAAATCGCATTAGGAAATACTGAATGGACTAAGATGATTGATGATTTTTATAAGCCATTTATCAGTCAAATCGAAGATTCTTTAAAAAATACAACTGCAAAAAAATACGAAAGACTTTTGGGAAATAATCCAGAAAACGGAAAACCGGTTGTTGTTAAAGTTGGGAGATACGGACCTTATGTTCAAATTGGCGAAAACGAAGAAGAACCAAAATTCGCTAGTTTGTTAAAGGAGCAAAACATAGAAACTATTACATTAGATGAAGCTATTGCACTGTTTCGCTTACCACGTAATCTTGGCCAATTCGAAAATGAAGAAGTAATAGTAGCAATTGGAAAATTTGGTCCTTATATAAGGCACAATAAAAAGTTTTATTCTATAAAAAAACCCGACGACCCCTACACAATCGAATATGATAGGGCAATTGAAATTATAAATAAATCAAGAGAAAACGAAAAACTTTTTCCACGCGAATTTAAAGATGCACCTAATCTTAAAGTTTTAAAAGGAAGATATGGACCTTATATTTCATACAACAATAAAAATTACAAAATCCCTCGAAAAATTGATCCTGCTACCATAAGTTTAGAAGAATGTTGGGATATTATAAAAAAAATAGATAATAAAAATAATAAATAAAATTAGTGCAAATGGTAATTAAAAATTATCGTTATTTCTGTTTACATATTTTTTATAATAATAATTTTTATTAATATTGCGTTATATTAACTGTGATAAGATAATTAAATTCTTAAAATGATTTGTTTTAAATTTTTTTTTATGTAAATTTCGCAGTTCATTGAATGGATTAACAGTTTTAATGCTGATTTTTTGTTTTGACTTATTAACAATTTGTATTGTTATTAACAAAAAAATGTTGATAAAATTTGGAAATTAGATTTAAATATATTTACTTTACCGATTGAGATTAAGGTTGGGTATAGATAAAAGGAATTAATAATTTGATTATGAGGAGATTAATACTACTACTGGCTTTACTGTTTAGCATAAGTTTAACATATGCACAAAATGATCCACATTTTAGTTTGTTTGAATTTAGCCAGTTAACCTATAATCCCGCTTATGCAGGTAGTAATGATGCTATATGTGTGTCATCCGTTCATAGGCAAGATTTTGTCGGCTTCCCTGAAGGAAGACCAATGACAACAGTTTTTAATGCCGATATGCCCATAAATGCAATTAGTAGTGCCGTTGGATTAAACTTTATGCAAGATATTATAGGTTTCCAAAAAGATTTCTATTTTAATCTAGCATATGCTTACAGACTTGAAGTAGGATACGGGAAATTAGGAATTGGTGTTAATCTTGGTATTATAAATCGTTCAATTGACGGCGATTGGATTACACCCGAATCATTAGATGGAGGAACAATATACAGCGACCCTAATATCCCACACATGGAAAGTAAAATCGCATTCGATATGGGATTTGGAGCTTTTTATCGCATGGAAAATTTTTATGCAGGTATTTCAGCAACCCATTTGTTGCAACCACAAATTAATTTTGATATCGAAAAACCTAGTTATATAAGAAGACATTATTATATTACCGGAGCTTATGTTTATCAATTGCCTAATCCTGTATTCGAAGTTAAACCTTCAACTTTAATTCAATTAGATGGTGCAACAACACAATTTACAATTAATGGACAAATTATATATAATAAAAGATTATGGGGAGGAATAAGCTATCGTTTTGATGATGCTATAAGCCCGATGGTAGGTATGCATCTAATGAATGGACTTAGCTTTGGATACTCTTACGATATCGATCTTTCACCACTTGGTAAGTATTCCAGCGGTTCACACGAACTGATGGTTCGTTTTTGCTTCGGAATCGATGGCGGTGGAGGTCCTGGTCGATATAGAAGTGTACGCAGATTGTAACCTTTTATTAGATTTTACGTAAAAATGAAAATAGTCGCTTACAAATAACAAATATTATGAGAAAGTTACTCATCATCGTTCTAGTCATAACAGTCTTCATAAGTAGTTGCGGATACTACGGAAGCGGAGATTTAACCGGAGTAACCAGAAAAACATGGTACACTCCTGATCCGTTTGGAATGCTCTTTGTCCCTCCTGGTACATATCAAATGGGACCAAGCGATCAAGATGTCCCTAATGCGATGACAGCTACTTCAAAAACTGTTACTATTCAAGGTTTTTGGATGGATGAAACCGAAATTACTAATGCTGAATATCGACAGTTTGTTTATTGGGTAAGAGATTCATTGGCACTTACTACTTTGGCAAATGATGCCAGTATGGGCAATATGGACTTAGAACAAACTATAGGTTATACTAGCGACCAATTTTATATTGGAATTGAAGAGATGGAAGCTAAACATGGACAAGAAGTCGTAGCTTTCTTTGAGGAAACTGTCGGTTTTTCTTTCGAGCAAGAAGAAAATTATCATTACTTAAAGTGGAATGCGCCTTTAGATTATGCCGATACAAAGCAAAAAATATATTTAGTCGAAAATAAAATTCCTAATCATTTGGATGCTAGAAAAACAGAAGACCCTAACCAGCGTAAAGATATGAATCAATCGCTCTTTACTCATGCTCCAGGAGATGCTTTCCATTTTTATCGTACAATAGATTTAAATACCGATGCTTTGTTTTATGAGTATTGGTGGGTTGACCATAAACAGGCTGCAAAAAAACATACTTTTCGTGAAGAATCAAGGAATAAAGTGGATCAAGATGTTGTAAGAACTTTCGATAGAGAGCAAGATCATGGTTTAAGAATAGGACGACACTTTAATCCTGAAACAGGTGAATATGATGGAACTGTAAAAGATCGTGAAACCCTTGATAAAGATAAACCATGGGATAACTATTCAGATAGAGAAATTAGTACTAGATACGATTATTTAATGCACGAAAAAGTACATATATATCCTGATACATTATGCTGGATGAGTGATTACACATATAGTTATAATGAACCAATGACAAAAATGTACTTTTGGCATCCCGCTTACGACCATTATCCGGTTGTTGGGGTAAACTGGAAACAGGCCAATGCTTTTAGCGTTTGGCGTTCAAATTATAAAAATTCTTATCAAAGAGATACACGCGATTATTATCTGAATGAATATCGTTTGCCAACAGAATCTGAATGGGAATATGCTGCACGCGGAGGTCTCGATTTATCAATGTATCCATGGGGTAGTTTATATTCCAGAAATGATATTGGTTGTTTTATTGCAAACTTTAAACCTATGCGAGGAAATTATTCTGATGATGGTGGTACTCAAACACTTATGGTAGCTGCTTATGATCCAAACGAATGGGGATTGTACGACATGGCAGGTAATGTTGCAGAATGGACAAGAAATGCATTTGACGAAGCTGCTTATAGTTTTACTCACGATTTAAATCCCGATTATCAATATTATGCGCATCCTGACGATCCACCTGCATTAAAACGCAAAGTTATAAGAGGAGGATCTTGGAAAGATGTAGCTGTATATATGCAAAATGGCACAAGAACTTTCGAATATCAAGATACGGCAAAATCTTATATCGGATTTAGAAATGTTAGAACTTATTTAGGGCGTTCTAGAGAGGAAGGAACTTCATATTCACAAGTCTATTAATTTTAAAATAGTATATTAGGAGATTATTAAATTATTAACATCTAAAATTTAAAAGCAATTATGAATCTAAGCGAATTTGTAAGAAGCAAAACCTATAAAAAAGCAATGGGTTTTGTCTATGGATGGGGTGCAGCAATTGTACTATTGGGTGCTCTCTTTAAAATTGAACACCTGCCGGGAGCTACAACAATGCTATTTATTGGTCTTATTACAGAGGCTATTATCTTTTTCTTGTCTGCATTTGAGCCTCCACACGAAGAAGTGGATTGGAGTTTAGTTTATCCCGAACTAGCCGGTGTTGAAGACTTCGTGGTGGATAAAAAATCTGCCGTAAGTTCGAAAAAATCTGCTTTGGAAAAATTTGATGCCTTAATTGAAAATGCAGAAATTACTCCTGAGTTATTTGAAAAGCTTGGAAATGGTCTTAAAAATATGAGCGAAACAGCATCACAATTAAATGATGTTTCTGGTGCTACTATTGCTACAAATAATTATGTTGCAAATTTTGAAAATGCATCGCAAAAAGTTGCTCAATTTGCCGACGTTTATGGTGAATCTGCTTCAAGATTAAATCAGTCTGCCGAACAGCTTTGTCGTACTTATAATGAATCAGCCGAAATGGTTGGATCATCTGGTAAAACATTGGCAGAATCTTATTCAAAAATGACAGAATCTTTGAATCAAGATTATATGAAAACAACCGATAGTGGTAAATCATATGCTGAACAGCTTGAAACTATGACAAAAAATCTTACTGCTTTGAATGCCGTGTACGAAATGCAGTTACAAGGTACAAACGAACATCTTGAAGCTAGTAAAAAATTGTATTCAGGTTTAGATGAAATTATGGATAACCTAAAAGAATCTGCTACAGATACACAGCGTTATCGTAACGAGATTGGCAGGTTAAGTCAAAATTTGGCTGCCATGAATACTATTTATGGTAATATGTTGTCAGCAATGAATGTAAAAGTTCAAGATTAAGTGAGTTTTGAAAAGATTTAAGAATTTAAAAAATATATAACAAATGGGTGCAACTAATTGTCCGGAAACCCCACGGCAAAAAATGATAGGTATGATGTACCTGTTCTATACGGCTTTACTCGCACTTAATGTGTCTAATGAAGTGATTGAAGCTTTTATTTATGTAAATGAAAGCCTTCAGACAACTGCAATTAACTATCGCGAGAAAAGTGTACAGGTATATAACGAAATATCAGTAGCCTATAATCAACAACCTGATAAATTTGAGTATCAATGGAAAAAAGCTAAAGAAATTCATAGTGCTTCTGATTCACTTTACGGTTTTATTGAAGATATAAAACTTGCTGTTATCAGATATTCTAATGGTGACGATACTACAAATAGTATTACTTATGTTAAAAAGCAAGACGATATTAATGCTGCTAAAGAAATTATGACTGCTGAGATGGGACAAAAACTAGGGTGGCAGCTTGAGCAAGAGGTTATTAAATATCGTGAATTATTACTAGGAGTGGTTTCTGATACATCGGGATCTGGAAAGTTTCTAAAAAATTCAATTAATGCAGCACTAGCAACAGAGCCTAGAAAAGATAAATACGACGATAGTGCTAAGCCTTGGCCAGAAACATTAACTGCTGGTATGCCCCTAGTAGCTACTTATGCATTGTTAACCAAATTACAATCAGACCTTCGTAATATAGAAACTGATATGTATTCGTATCTGATTGGTGATGCCGAAAGACTTGATATTAAAATATCTGAGTTAGAAGCTCTTGTGGCTGCTCCCGGGGCAGTGATGCCCGGTAGTAGATTTTATGGAAGAGTGTTTATTGGAGCCAAAGATACTACTATGACACCGAAGATATGGGTTACATATGATGGTGAACCTTTTTATGATTCTACAAAAGTAAATGGTAAATGGGAATTCAGCAAAAATCCAAATAAAAAATATCATTTACTTAAATTGGATGACACAGGTGCCGGTGAAATTGATACTACATTTGGTGCATCAGGTAGTTTTGGCGGTTTAGCTGTGTATGAAAGTAATTTAGGTGAAATTATTAGACCATTTAAACATAAATATAGTGTAGGTTCTAGCAGCGGAGCTATTACACCTACAAAAATGATGGTATTGTATGCAGGATTGGATAATCCAATACAATTTGCTGCCTCTGGTGGAGCTGATAGCAGACCTGTTTTGAGAGGTCCACACATTATACGACAAGTTGGGAATACGGCTATTGTTAAGCCACCGGCCAGTGCTGTAGGTTCAACTATCACACTTACTGTTGATGCTGTAGGTGAGGATGGAACAACGACTAGAGGAGATTCACAAAGCTTTAGAGTATTGGCTGTACCACCACCAAAAATTGCATTTGACGTGTTCGGTGATGGTGCTGAATTACCATTGGAATGGGTAATCAATAGAAAATTGGAAGCTGATGCTCCTGATGATTTTGTATTTGAAGGTGCAACATATAATGTTGTATCATTTACTGTCCGTATAGCAATACCTGGTGCAAAACCAGAATTGATACAGGTTAATGGGAATTCAATTGCTAGCGATCCAAGTGCTGCAAATCGGGTAAGATCAATTGCAAGGTCTGGTACTGCAGTACAATTTGCTATGGTTAATATTAATTCATCTAGTGGTTTAATACCAAATCGTGCAGGGGTAACAATAATAATACAATAATATTATGAGATTTTTTAACATCCTATTACTATTTATTGGGCTAAGTGTTTATAGTCTTAGTAGCTTTGCCCAATTGAAACCGGTCTTAGACGGAGCTTATGGTCGAGAACATGTACCATTACAAAAGGCTCCTCCTTTACAAGAAATTCGAGAAGCAGATGGAATGTATTCTCGAAAAGTAGTACGATATATTGATGTCAGAGAAAAAAGAAATCATCCATTGTTTTTTTCAATTCAAGACATTGTATTCCCAGCTGCCGAAGGAATTCAGCCAGAAAGGATGAGATTATCTTTGTTTAGATTAATGACTAAGAGCATTAAAGATGGAGTAATTCCGGCTTTTAGGTACGATCCACGTGATATGACGACCAGATGGTGGTTAGTAGAATTGGAAGGAGATGAATTAAGAAGTATAGACTCAGTTGAAACAATACAACGAACAGCTACTGGTGCAGAAATAAAGGTACCCGCTGCTGTTAAGAACGAAGATGTAATAGGTTTTTATGTTTGGGAAGAGTGGGTATTTGATAAGCAAAGATCAGTAATGGATGTTAGAATTATTAGTATTGCCCCTTATGTATATACAGATGCAGATGGAGAAATGGGATTATATTGGGTTTATTACCCACATTTAGAGAATATATTTAAACAATACGAAACTTATAATCAAGGTGAAAATGATGCTGCTAGACTTACATTTCGAGAAATATTTCAAATGAGAATTTTTAGTAGCTTTATTTTTGCAACTACAAATGTTTATGATAATAGACCAATTAATGACTATCTTCTAGGAATAGATGCCATAAGAGAGGGTGAGAGAATTCAGGATAAAATATTTACCTTTGAGCACGATCAATGGGAATATTAAAAGATGTTAATAATAAAAAAAAGCCGGTAACTCCGGCTTTTTTTGTGTTTATGATGCTTTATTTATTAAGTTGATTAACAATATCCTTTATGTCCTGTTCATTCTCGCGTTTGCATATTAATAGTACCTTATCTGTATTTACTATTATATAGTCTTCCATATCTTTAATGGCTAGAATTTTATCTTCTGTAGTCCTTATATAATTGCCGCTTGAGTTGTAAGTTGAGATATCGTTGCCAAGTTTAACATTATCATATTCATCTTTACCTCCTATAGTATAAAGTGAATTCCATGTGCCTAAATCTGACCATCCAAAGTTAGTACACAACACATAAACATTATCTGCTTTTTCCATTACTCCGTAGTCAATCGAAATACTTTTAGCATCTGTGTAAATCTTTCTTAAGGCTGACGATTCTTGAGGAGTATTAAAGCTTTCGTAGTGTTCTTCAAACAAATTGTGAATTTCGGGTAAAAACTCATTAAATGCTTTGTCTATAGAATTCAAAGTCCAAATAAAAATTCCAGAATTCCAATAAAATTCACCACTCTCAATAAAAAATTTTGCTAATTCGATATTCGGTTTTTCAGTAAATGATTTTGCTTTAATAAAATCGCCAGAAATTTCTTTATTCTCAATTTGAATATAACCATAACCGGTAGCAGGACGATCTGGTTTTATTCCTAATGTAAGTAAAATATTTCTTGATTGAGCAAATGATATTCCATCAATAATATTCTGAATAAATAAGTCTTCGTTTATGATTAAATGATCAGCTGGTGTTACCACAATATTTGCATTCGGATTTATCTTTTTAATTTTATAATTTGAATAAGCAATGCATGGTGCAGTGTTACGCCTCATAGGCTCTGTAAGGATATTGTCTTCTTTAATCGAAGGTAATTGATCTAAGACTATTTCTTTATACTCTTCTCCAGTAACTATAAAAATGTTTTCTGCCGGACAAATATTTATGAATCTGTCGTAGGTTTGTTGTATTAATGTCCTGCCGCATCCAATTATATCTAAAAACTGCTTGGGCTTTTCTGCCAAACTAATGGGCCAGAATCTACTGCCAATTCCTCCGGCCATAATTATGCAATAGTTGTTTTTGTTCATGATTACAAAATTTGGTTTGTGTTTATAACCTTAAAATAAACGAAATATTTTTCATTATAGAGTTTAAATCCTAATTTTGTTTTAACAATAATTGTTTAATTTGAAATTAATATATCACATAGGGAGATATTTTGAGCTGATGTTCACCGCATTAAGGCGACCTGAAAAACTAAAAGTTTATTTTAAAAGACTCATTGAAGAAATTGAAAGTATTGGTATAAATTCGTTAGGAATTGTTTGTATCGTCTCAGTTTTTATGGGTGCAGTTTTAACTTTGCAAGTAGCTATTAATTTTACAAGCCCTCTTATTCCCAGATATTTAATTGGTTTAAGTGCCCGAGATACTTTCATTCTTGAATTCTCAAGTACTGTAGTGTGCCTGATTCTGAGTGGAAAAGTGGGGTCAAACATAGCTTCAGAAATTGGCACAATGAGAATTACCGA
This sequence comes from Bacteroidales bacterium, assembly GCA_028702675.1. Taxonomy (GTDB): domain Bacteria; phylum Bacteroidota; class Bacteroidia; order Bacteroidales; family ML635J-15; genus JAQVOJ01. The sequence goes on along the minus strand of JAQVOJ010000009.1, from coordinate 23,309 downwards.
ACAGATTGACGCTCTTGATATGATGGGTATAAACTCTGCAAACTATTTAATAACTCCTAAAATCCTTGCTGCTATAATTAGCTTCCCTTTTCTAAACTTATTAAGTATTTTTCTGGGAATAATTGGAGGCTATATTATTGCTATACTCACTGATGTAGTTACTGTACAAGATTATGTTGTAGGATTACATTATATGTTTATACCTTATTATATTGTATATTCATTGATTAAAATGGTGTTTTTTGCTGTAATTATTTCTTCAATATCTGCATATCATGGATATTATACCTCCGGTGGAGCTTTGGAGGTAGGACGAAGTAGTACACACGCTGTTGTATATAGTATTATTGTCGTATTATTGTTTAATCTTATATTAACACAATTATTGCTTACATGATTAAGATTGAACAAATATCGAAAAGTTTTGCAGATACTCAGGTATTGTTTGATATAAACGCAGAATTCTATTCTGGTAAAATAAATCAGATTATTGGTAAAAGTGGTTCAGGCAAAACAGTATTGTTAAAATCAATTACAGGTTTGTTACAACCCGACCATGGTAAAGTGTTTTTTAATGAAAAGGAATTTACTCAGGCTTCGATAAAAGAAAAAAAACTAATACGTCAAGAGATGGGGCTGGTTTTTCAAGGAGGAGCTTTATTTACCTCTGCTACTGTTGAAGAAAATGTCATGTTTCCACTTGAGATGTTTACTAAAATGACGAAAAAGGAAAAAATCAATCGTGTGAAATTTTGCCTAGATAGAGTTAATATATCTGATGCAAATAATGCCTATCCTGCCGAAATTAGCGGTGGAATGCAAAAAAGAGTCGCTATTGCCAGAGCAATTGTGCTAAATCCAAAATATCTGTTTTGCGACGAACCTAACAGCGGATTAGACCCACAAACGGCTATTGTAATAGACCAGCTTATCAAAGAAATCACTATGGAATATAATATTACAACCATAATTAATACACATGATATGAATTCAATCATGGAAATTGGCGATAGTATTATATATATTCACGAAGGTAAAAAATGGTGGGAGGGAAGCAAAAATGATATTTTTATTTCTGACAATAAAGAACTTAACGAATTTGTTTTTGCTTCACAACTTTATAAATCGGTAAAAGAAATAAGAAATGGATAGAATAGTGAAATATAGTTTTGTGATAATAGCAATAATAATTGCTTTAGTAGCTTGTATTAATAATAAGAATACAGAAAAAGAACTATTATCTGACAAAAAACTTGTAGAGGTATTGTATGATATCCATATTGCTGATGGACTTTTAACAGCTAATGTTTTGCCAAAAGAAGAAATCTATAACGATACAAATATTTATTATTCTGTATTTAAAAAACACAACATTACTAAACTACAATTCGAAGCAACAATCGACTATTATATTAAGAACGATTATCGTAAATTAGAATCCCTTTACGACAAAGTATTAGAAAGCTTAAACACATCAAAAGGACAATTACAAGCTCAATAGGTATTAGATTAAGCAAATTCAAAACCCTTATAAATGAAACGCCTATCTGCACATTATCTTTTCGACGGTATTAATTTAATTAAGTTTGGGGTATTAGAAATAGATGATGATGGTACAATTTTAAGTGTAAGTAAAGCTGCTGATAATCTCAAAGAAATTTCGGGTCTTAGCTTTTACAATGGAATACTTATGCCGGGCATGATTAATATGCACTGTCATCTTGAGTTGTCAGATTTACATAAGGCTATTCCCGAAAATACTGGATTGTCAGGATTTATTGCCATGGTTAATAATCTGAAATCTATAAATAAAGCTGAAACTAAATTAAAATCTATAGAGAAAGCCGATAACACAATGTATGTTAGTGGAATAGGTTCGGTTGCGGATGTTTGTAATTCTGATATCAGTTTAAATACTAAGCTTAAAAGTAATATTTATTACCATAATTTTATTGAATGTATTGGCATAAGAAAATCTGACATATTTAAGAAATTGACCGATTGTAAGTTATTACTTGATAAATTTAATAATGCAGGTTTGTCCACTTCATTAACTCCTCATGCAATATATAGTTTGCATCCTGAACTATTTAAAACTATTCTTGATCTAAATAACAATATATTTAGTTTGCATTTTTTTGAATCAAATCAAGAAAGAGAGCTTTATAATGGTGTTGAAAACTCTTTGCTTTCGTTTTTAAATAATATTGATTATGATTATAAAATACCTGATATTGGCTTGTCTTTGTCTGACTTAAAAAATTCTATGAAAAATGCCAATATGGTTTTAGTTCATAATGTTGACTTACAGGAAGATATTTGTTATTCAATGTATTCGTCAGAAAATGTATTCCCTTGCTTGTGTCCTAATAGTAATATATTTATTAGTGATAAAATCCCCGATATTGATAATTTAATGAAGCTTAGCAATAATATAGTTGTAGGAACCGATAGTTTAGCTTCAAACCATAATCTTTCGCTAATTGCTGAATTATATAGCATTTCAAAATTTTATCCTGATATACCTATTGTTGAATTACTGAAATGGGTAAGTTCTAATGGCGCTAAAGCTTTGGGCTTGCAACAAAAATTTGGTAACTTTACCATTGGTACAAAACCCGGAGTTGTTTTGTTATCCAATATCGATCTTAAAAAATTAAGCATAACCCCAAAAACATATTCAAGACGAATAATTTAAAGCTCATGGTAAACAAATTGCAAAAAATAGTATTAGATAATTTAGCATTTCTTATCCCGTGGATAGTTTTTGAAGTAGCAGCTATTATAATTATTTTTTCAAATAATCGTTTCGAATTACACCTTTTGCTTAATAGTTTGCATAACCCTACACTAGATAAACTGTTTATTATTATTACCGAGTTAGGTAGTGGACTTGCAGTTTTACTGGTTTTCTTAACACTTCTGTTTTTTAATATTAAAAATGCGTTGTTTGTTGGTTTGTCTGGTCTGTTTTCAGGATTAACTACACAATTTTTTAAGAGAGTAATATTTAATGATTATATGCGTCCTGCTGCTTTTATCGAAAAAATGCCAAATCTTCAGTTTGTTGATGGAGTCGATTTGCATCATGCTTTTAGTTTTCCTTCGGGGCATACCACAAGTGCATTTGCTTTGTTATTCTCTATTAGTGTACTTTCCAAAAATAAAATTGTTAAAATAATATGCTTTGCCACTGCTGTATTAATAGCATATAGCAGGATATATATATCACAGCATTTTATAAACGATATTGTGGCAGGTTCTTTTATTGGAGTAATTATTACTTTTGTGATGGCTTTGATGATTTTTAGTAAGCGATGTGATAAACTTAATCGTCCATTAATTAAAAGAAAAGAATGAAAACATTAAGCTTAGATAGAAATATTTTATGGCTGATTTTGTTAGGAATAATGATTTATATTCCGTTTAATGGTTCTGTACACTTGTTTGATTGGGACGAAATAAATTTTGCCGAATCGGCTCGCGAAATGATTGTAACTGGCAATTACCTCGATGTTCAAATAAATTATGAAACTTTTTGGGAAAAGCCGCCCTTGTTCTTTTGGATGCAGACTGTTTCAATGAAAATGTTTGGAGTAAACGAATTTGCTGCTAGATTCCCTAATGCTATTTGTGGAATACTTACATTAATAGTTTTGTATTTAATCGGTAAAACTATTAAAAACAAATCGTTCGGATTAATTTGGGCAGCATTATATGTAGTAAGTTTGCTGCCATTTTTTTATTTTAAGTCGGGAATAATTGACCCGTGGTTTAATCTTTTCATATTCTTGGGAATATGGTTCTCATTACAATATACGCAAGGATATCATTCATTAAATACTATTCGTGCAGTGCTGTCGGCGGCTTTTATAGGCTTAGCAATGCTCACAAAAGGACCAGTAGCAATACTTATATTTGCACTGGTTTCAAGTATTTTTATACTAGTAAAAAAGTTTCATGTTGCTATTAGGTGGTTCGATGTAATAATATATATTATTGTGCTAGCTCTAATTGGAGGTTTTTGGTTTATTTTGCAGATATTTAATGGTAACTTCGAAATAATTCAACAATTTGTTGAGTATCAAATCCGATTGTTTACTACACAAGATGCCGGACATGGCGGTTTCTTTATGTATCATATCGTTGTTTTGTTTTTTGGAGTATTTCCTGCTTCGGTTTTTGCAATTAGAGAATACTATTTTAGGGATACTGGAAATATTCAATTAAAGCATATGCATACATGGATGATTATTTTGTTATTAGTAGTTGTAGTAATATTTTCTATTGTTGAAACTAAAATTGTTCATTATTCATCTTTGTGTTATTTTCCAATTACATATCTTGCTGCTCATAGAGTGTACCGTATATTTCATGGAATTGCAAAAATTAAACTATTCGAGAAAGTATTATTATTGATATTGAGTGTATTATTTGCTCTGTTTACAATAGTTTTTAGCGTGTTTAGGTTCTTTATACCGACAATTATTGAAGCAGATATTATTAACGATAGCTTTGCAATTGCTAATATTCAGGCACCTGTAGCGTGGACAGGTGTGGAATTTATCTCAGGACTTATTCTGCTTGTATCTATCACTTTTACTTTAATTTTATTTAATAAGAATAAATTTAAACATGCAATTGTGATTTTTGCTTTTGGCTTGCTATGTTTTCAGATGCTTGCAATGAAAACTATTCTACCAAGGCTTGAAGAAATGACGCAAAAAACAGTAATAGATTTTTATAAATCATTACCCGAAGATGATGTATATGTCGAAACCATAGGATTTAAGTCGTATGCTCATTTGTTTTATTTTAATAAACCCAAATCTGAAGATGGAAAGAATTATAATGTAAATCAATTATTGTGGGATAGTATTGATAAACCTGCTTATTTCGTGAGTAAAAATACTCTCAAAGAGGAGATTATTACTAATCATCCACAACTGAAGGTAATTGAAGAAAAGAATGGATTTGTTTTTTATGTTAGAAGCATTAAAGATTAGTCTCTTTATAATTGGCGAGCCGAACTTGCCTAAAACTTTTATATTTAATCGATGAAGCGAGCTCCCAAAATATTGTATGCTATTCTTGATTGGGGAATTGGTCATGCTACTCGCTCTAAACCTGTAATCGAATATTTAATAAATAATAATTGTGAAATTATTTTAGCCGGTAGCGGGAGATCTGCAAAATATCTTAGACGGGTATTTCCTGATTTAACATTCCTTGACTTACCCGATTATGGAATTCACTATTCAAAGCGAGGTTCACAAATCCCAACAATTCTATCGCAAGCTTATAATATTTATTCCGCTTTTAAAAAGGAACATAAGCTAATTAATAATATTATTGATACTTACAGTATTGATATTATTATTTCAGATAATCGTTTCGGAGTTTATTCAAAACACTGTAAAAGTTTTTATATTACTCATCAGTTGAACTTTAAGCTTAAAGGGATTTATCGAGCTTTTGAAAAAACTGTAGCTTACGTTCATAAATTTGTAATAAACAAGTTCGATTTTGTTTTAATTCCCGACAATGATAATAGTTCTATTGCCGGTAAAATATCTAAAAGTGATAAACTTAAGAAAAAAATACATTATTTAGGACCTTTAAGCAGATTCAATTATTGCAATAAGGATAAATATAATATTAGTAAAGACTTTGTGTTGTTTTTATTGTCAGGACCCGAACCACAACGTAGTATTTTAGAAGAGCTTTTAAAAAAGATTATTAAGCGTATTGATAAAGAAGTTATAATAGTTAGAGGCTTACCTGATGGTAACAATGCTGAAGAAGGAGATGGAATTAGAATTATTGATTTTGCCGATGAGTCTTATCTTCAGAGTTTAATTATAAATGCTCAGTTAATAGTTTGTAGAAGCGGTTACAGCACCATAATGGACTTGTGGACTTTGCAAAAAAAAGCTTTACTGGTACCAACACCAGGGCAGCCGGAACAAGAATATTTAGCAAAATACTTAAATTTGGAATATGGTTTTGAGTATTTGAAACAATGCGATATCGATAATTATAAATGGGAATCGATGTTCTCAAGCTCTCATTGGGAGCACAATGGAGAAGCTAATAGTTTTAAAAAAGTAATAAATAAATTAATTCTTAATACTATTGATTAAATGAAAGTAACAGGTTTTACATTTATCCGTAATGCAATTAAATACGATTATCCTGTAAAAGAAGCAATTCTATCTATATTACCCTTATGTAGCGAATTTGTGGTAGCGGTTGGGAATTCTGATGATAATACACGAGATTTAATTGAGAAGATTTCTCCTGACAAGATAAGAATAATTGATACAGTTTGGGATGATAGCTTACGTGAAGGTGGAAAAGTTTTAGCAGATGAAACAAATAAAGCTTTTCATGAAATTTCTCAAGATACCGACTGGTGTTTTTATATTCAAGGAGATGAGGTAGTTCATGAAAATTTTTTACCGCTTATTAAATCTGAAATGGAGAAATATCTAAACGTTGATGAAATTGACGGATTATTATTTAAATATTTACATTTTTATGGTTCTTACGATTATGTGGGAGAGTCATACTCATGGTATAGGAATGAAATAAGAGTGATAAGAAATAATAAGAATATTTATTCCTATCGTGATGCACAGGGATTCAGAAAAGGTAACAATCAGGTACTAAATGTTAAACCAATTGATGCTTATATTTATCATTACGGGTGGGTTAAAGAACCTGCTGCTATGCAAAAAAAACAGATGGATTTTAACAAGTTGTGGCATAGCGATGAATGGGTTGAGCGTAATGTTTCTAAAGCTGAGGAATTTGATTACTCGCAGATTGATGCTTTAAGACATTTTGAAGAAACCCACCCGAAGGTAATGAACGAGAGAATCAGAAATAAAAATTGGGTATTCGATTATGATATTAGTTTTAATTCTTATAAACTTAAAGATAAGCTAAAACATTTTTTTGAAAATTATTTTGGATTAAGTTTGGGGCAGTATAAAAATTATAGGATTATAAAATGATAAAAAAAAGGCTAACATTTTATTGATAGCCTTTTTTAATAATATATCTAATTATTACTCTTCTTCTACAGCGTCACCTTGTACAAGCGTTTGTTCTTGATAACCTACGTTTGTAAATGGAGTTCCTGAACCGTTTAATGTTTCAACATAGAATGCATTAATATTTTGGTGCATAATCATTTCTTTGTTTCTCAATGATTTTAGAGTCCAAATGGTGCTCATTTCACCGTTAGCATATCTTTTCGAAATAGCTATTCTAGTTGGTGGTAACGAAGAACCGGCTCCATCATCATCTTCTGAAACAACATATCTGGATATATATTCAAGGTATTTCTCTTCGGTAATAACTAAAGCTAAACGTTCTTTGTTTTTGTAGTCGTCAATATTTCCTAAAAAGTTCCAAGTTCCAAAATATTCCAGTTTTATTACTGTTGTGATTGTTGAATCTTGACCTAAGTCTTCGTTGTAGCTGTTTTTAACAATCATATATTCGTAAACAGACTGGTAATATCCATTTTTATCAAATTTATACTCGTATTGAAGAATTGTTCCTTCTGTCTCTCTTACACTATCTGTACCAAGTACATAAAAAGTTTCATTCCAGTTTTCCCCATCAACTTGCAGTACCGTTCTTGTCTGGTTGTCGGTTCCTGAGCCTACTGTTGTTTTTACATCAGAATAGAAATTATTAACTTTCCAGTCTCCCGTTACCCGTGCTTTACGTGTATATATTGAGAGGAATGGATCTTCTTCTCCTTTCTTTAGGCAACCGTTAATAAAAGGCAACACCAAAAGGAGTGCTAAAATAATTGAAATGGTAAATGTCCTGGTTTTCATAGGCAAATAAACTTACAAGTGCTTTGTCTTACAAATTTAATGTTAATTAATATATTTACAAAAAAAGTAAAAATTTTTTAAATAATTGCATAAAATGCACTAAAATTACAAAATTATTAATACTCATTGTTAATAACTTAAGGGGTAATTGGCAGAATATCAATTATATAAGTGTAATAAACAGTATGAATGAATTTTGAATTAACAGACATAGCTTATAGCTTTTATTCCAATAAAAAACTAAAAAAGAAAAGAATTTTTCTAAAAATTATGCGTATAAACGCATTTATTCGAAGTGGAAAATTCTTATTGAAGCTTTTTTTTGCTTTAAACTTACCTGTTGAGTGGATTTTTAAAAAAACAATCTTCCCATTGTTTTGCGGTGGCGAAAATCTTAAATTATCGCTTAAGCTCGTAAATGATTTAGGTAAAAAAAATATATTAAGTGTACTGGATTTTAGTGTAGAAGGACTTAGTAATGAAAAGAGTTTCAATGATACATTCATTGAAGTAAAAAATAGTATTATTAATGCTTCTAATAATCAATATATTCCGTTTGCAGTATTTAAACCTACTGCAATAGCTAAACATGACGTCCTTACGGGAAAATTGCCTGTCGAAAGTGTGGATTATCAAAATTTTAGACATAGGTTAATCGAATTGAGTAAATATGCAGCAGAGCATGATGTTAAGCTAATGATTGATGCCGAAGATTTTGCTTTTCAAAGTGTGGTAGATAAGGAAGTAGAATTGTTGATGCATAGATTTAATAAAGAAAAAACAATAGTATATACAACTATTCAAATGTATAGGTGGGATAGAACTACGTATCTGCACTACCTTATTGACAAAGCTAAAAGTGAAATGTTTTTTGTCGGTATTAAATTAGTTAGAGGCGCTTATCTTGAAAAGGAAAATAATTTAGCACAAAAAGGAAATTATAAATCACCAATATACAGTACTAAAGAAGAAACCGACGAAGCATATAATAATGCATTGCTTAAAATAGTTAACAATATTAATATATGTGAATTATTTGCGGGAACACATAATGAAGAAAGCTGTATGCTATTATCTAATAATATTTTGAAGACAGGTTTGCGTAAAAATGATAAAAGAGTTTATTTTGCACAATTATATGGAATGTCTGATAATATTTCAATGGTATTAGCTAATCAAGGATATAATGTTGTGAAATATATTCCATACGGTCCTGTTAAAGAGGTGATACCTTATTTATTAAGAAGAGCAGAAGAAAATTCCAGTATTTCGAAGCAGTCTAAAAAAGAAATATATTTAATTAACAAAGAACTAAAACGAAGAAAAAATGATAATAAACAATAAAGAAATTTCTACCCGACTGAGGCTTGGCTTCATGTTGTTTGCATTGGTTTATATGGCAATAATTGTATTAAGCCTTATTTTTAGTAAATCAGATGATCATATGCTCGAAATCGTGTCTAGCATAATATTTTTGTTATTTGTGATTTATTTTGTCATTATGAGATTTTCATACATATATTATAATAGCGAAGGCTCAAAAATATTATTGAGATATAGTCCTCTTCAACCACTTCTTTATGGGAATTATTCCATCGAAGTCCCGAAGAAAAGTCTAGTTAAATTTGAAATTGTAGATGGTTTCTTTGGACTTAGAAAAAGCTTGCTTTTATATGTTAAAACTCCACAGGGGGTTGCAAAATATAAGCCAGTGAGTTTGAGTACATTAACTAAAAAGGAAATAGAACAATTAGTCTATAACCTTGAAAATATAGTAGCTGCATAGAATTTTTGAACATAATAAAATATCTTCAGCCCAAACAAATTAACCCGGAATTATATATATTATGTGTTCAGATAATATAATTAAAAAAATCGCATTATCCTTTATACCGGGAGCCGGCCCAACTGTTATCAGAAGATTAGTTTCTTATTGCGGAGGGATTGATGAAGTATTTGAAAGTAGTTACGAGAAATTTACAAAAGTTCAAGGCATAGGTCAACATCTTGCAAAGAAAATCATAGCAGGCAGAAACGATGCCATCGAAAGAGCTAAACAAGAATATGAATACATTATCAATAACGACATAGAATTTATTTCCTGTTTCGACAAAGCTTACCCTAACCGGTTGAAACAATGCGACGATGCACCTACTGTTTTATATTATAGAGGTGCACCTGCTTTTAATACGCAAAAAATATTGGCAGTAGTAGGTACACGCAAACCGACTCGCTATTCTGTTGATATGTGTGTAAGTATTATGTCTGAGTTAATTAAAAGACACAAAAATATTGTTGTAGTAAGTGGTCTTGCATATGGAGTTGATGCATGTTCTCATAAAGAGGCTCTTAAAAATAGTATTCCTACTTGGGCCGTTTTGGGGCATGGATTAGATTTAATCTATCCCAAAAAACACACTTCAATGGCAAATCAAATTATTGAGCAAAATGGAGCTGTAATTACAGAGTTTCAACATAAATGCTACATAGATCCGTCAAATTTTGTAAAGCGAAACAGAATAATAGCAGGTTTAGCCGATGCTGTACTAATTATTGATTCTGGCAGAAAAGGAGGGTCTATGATTACTGCCGATCTTGCCAATCAATATAATCGAGATGTGTTTGCAGTTCCGGGATTAGTAAACCGTAAAGGAGGAAATGGTTGTAATCTTTTAATTAAATCGCATAGAGCCAATCTTGTTGAATCTTATAAGGATATAGAATATATCACAGGTTGGGATGCAGATGCACTCACAAAAAGTAATGCAGAACCCAAAATGAGTATTCCTGAAAATTTAAGCGACAACGAAATTGCTGTTATCGAAATTCTTAAAGAAGAGCAATATGTAGATTTAGATTATCTTACAAAAAACTCAGGATTGAATACAAGTGCGGTAAGTTTGGTACTGCTCGAACTTGAGTTTAAAAACATTGTGCGTTCATTACCGGGTAAAATATTCAGTTTAATTAAGAATTAAAGTGTGATTTTAGTCATGTTCTGCTATATAACATTTTTGATGTGAGTATAAGTACTTGAAGCATAGCGTGTAAGGTTTTTTTGTAGATGTGTGTCAATTGTCAGTAAAATTCCGTTTATTAATTAAAAGAATGTAATATTGTAAACATAAAGTGTATTATTTTTTAACTATTAATATTTTTTTAAAACATGGAAGCAAACGTAAAAAGTTTTATGGACAGGGTTAAAGCCCAAAACCCGGGAGAACCGGAATTTCTTCAAGCTGTACAGGAAGTAGCCGAAAAGCTTATCCCATTTATCGAAGAACACCCAAAATATAAAGAAGCAAAGATTTTGGAACGTATGGTTGAGCCTGAGCGTGTAATAATATTTAGAGTACCTTGGCTAGATGACGATGGCGAAGTTCAGGTAAATAGAGGATTTAGAGTAGAGTTTAACTCTGCCATTGGACCTTATAAAGGTGGTTTAAGATTTCACCCAAGTGTTACTCTTTCTAGCTTAAAATTCTTAGGTTTCGAGCAAATTTTGAAAAACTCACTTACAACATTGCCAATGGGTGGTGGTAAAGGTGGTTCAGATTTTAACCCAAAAGGAAAATCTGATAACGAAATTATGCGTTTCTGTCAGAGTTTTATGACAGAACTTTTCCGTCATATTGGACCAAATACTGACGTACCTGCCGGCGATATTGGTGTAGGTGGTCGCGAAATTGGATTTATGTTCGGACAATACAAACGTTTAAAAAATGAATTTACAGGTGTATTTACCGGTAAAGGTAGAGAATGGGGTGGTTCATTAGCTCGCCCTGAAGCTACAGGTTTTGGTGGTGTTTACTTTGGTAAAGCTATGCTTGAAGTACTTGGCGAAAATTATCAAGGTAAAACTGTTGCTGTTTCAGGTTTTGGTAATGTTTCTTGGGGTGTGTGTATGAAAGCAAGCGAATTAGGAGCTAAAGTTGTTACTCTTTCTGGTCCTGATGGTTATATTTACGATCCTGATGGTGTAAATTCAGAAGAAAAATTTAACTATATGCTTGAATTGCGTGCTTCAAATCAAGATATCGTAGCTCCATATGCAGAGCGATTCCCGAACGCAACTTTCTATCCAGGCAAAAAACCTTGGGAACAAAAAGTTGATTTCGCATTTACTTCAGCTATACAAAACGAACTTAATGGCGATGATGCTGAGACTTTAATTAAAAACGGTTGTAAAATGGTAGTTGAAGTTTCTAATATGGGATGTACTCCAGAAGCAGTTGAAGCTTTAGATAAAGCAAAAGTTCCTTTCGCTCCAGGAAAAGCCGCTAATGCAGGTGGTGTTGCTGTTTCAGGCCTTGAAATGTCTCAAAACTCTATGAGATATAACTGGACATTTGAAGAAGTGGATGAAAAATTAAAACAAATCATGGCCGGTATTCACGAAACTTGTTTAAAATACGGTAAAGAAGCCGATGGACATATCGACTATGTGAAAGGTGCTAATATTGGTGGTTTTGTTAAAGTTGCTGATGCAATGCTGGCTCAAGGCATTGTTTAGTTTGTTTTCATAATTATGTAAATTTAAGGCTTCGTTTATTACAACGAAGCCTTATTTTTATAATAAATAATTTTAATATGTTTATTGCATGATTGATACACATAGCCACATTTACCTTGAGCAATTCCATAATGATTTTAACGAAGTTGTAAATCGGGCAAAAGAAGTAGGAATTACTAAAATATTATTACCCAATATCGACATAGATAGTATTTCTGATATGCTAAAAACCGTCGATAGATATCCCGATTTATTATTGCCAATGATTGGGATACATCCAAGCTCTGTAAAAGCGAATTTCGCAGAGGATATTAAAACTATAGAAAAAGAAATTATAACAGGGAAATATATAGCTGTTGGAGAAATAGGAATAGACTTATATTGGGATAAAACATTTGTCAAAGAGCAGATATCAGCTTTTCATTATCAAATTGAATTAGCAATTCAACATAATTTACCTATTGTTATTCATATGCGAGATTCGTATGAAACAATTAAAAACGAATTAGGTATTTATTCTAATAAAGAACTAAAGGGAGTTTTTCATTGTTTTACCGGAAATTATGAACAAGCCGAATGGATTATTAATAAGGGGTTTTATTTGGGAATAGGTGGAGTGTTAACATTCAAGAATTCTGATTTGACAAAACAATTAGTTAATATTCCATTAGACAAGCTATTACTTGAAACCGATGCACCTTATTTGGCTCCGGTACCGTTTAGAGGGAAAAGAAATGAACCTTCATATATAAAATATGTAGCCGAGAGGCTTGCAATTTCATACAATATTGAAATCAATAAGCTCATAAGCATTACAAATGATAATGCAAAAGAGTTGTTCAACATATAGAAAAAAATGTGGTTAATAAATAATTTAAAAATGTTTAATAAAATAATAACGCTTGTAATACAGTAGATTACTAAATGACTCCGTTAAATTTTGATAATTTTAATAAATAGATATTTTGTTAGGTTCTTATTTTTTTATTATTTTGCGGGGCATTTGAGAGAGTGAGTTTAGGGAGAGATGGCCGAGTGGTCGAAGGCGCACGCCTGGAAAGTGTGTATACCTCACAAGGGTATCGTGGGTTCGAATCCCACTCTCTCCGCAGTTATTTGAAAACTAAATTTGATAAATAAATAAAAAGTTAAATTAAATCTTCTTAAGAAATGAAAAAGCTAATAGCATTATTAACCGTAGCCGGAATTTTGATGTTTTTTGTTACATCTAGTATTATGGCTCAGGACGAAACAGAACAAATTGCTGACGAGCAAACAGAACAAGTTAGTGACGAAGCTGTTGAAGCAAATGACACAGCAGAACCTGCTGTAGATGAAGCTGTAGAAACCGATGAGGAAGAAGGAGCAACTCAAGAGAAAACTCCTATGCACCAGCAGTTAAAGATAAAATTTATCGAAGGTGGTCCTACATTTATGGGATTTGTGTTAGTAGCACTTATTCTTGGTTTAGCACTTGCTTTCGAGAGAATTATTTATTTAAACCTAGCATCAGCTAATACTAAAAAGCTTTTAGAGAAAGTTGAGAGTGCTATTAACGAAGGTGGTGTTGAGGCAGCTAAAGAAGTATGCAGAAATACTCGTGGTCCGGTGGCAAGTATTTTTTATCAAGGGCTTAGCCGTTATAATTCAGGTATTGATGTTGTAGAAAAATCTGTTGTGTCTTATGGAAGTGTTCAAATGGGACTTCTCGAAAAAGGATTAACATGGATTGCTCTATTTATCGCTATTGCACCTATGTTAGGATTTTTGGGTACTGTTATTGGTATGATTGTAGCTTTCGACGCTATTGAAGCAGCTGGTGATATTAACCCTTCGCTTGTGGCTGGAGGTATTAAAGTTGCTCTTATTACAACCGTATCCGGTCTTATTGTTGCAATGATTTTGCAAGTTTTCTATAATTATATAGTATCTAAAATTGATGCTATAGTGAATGATATGGAAGACGCTTCAATCTCGTTAATTGACATTTTAGTTGAATATCAGCATAAAAACGCATAATCATGTTGGAAAAAATAGTTAAATATATAGGATATGCAGTCCTAATCCTTGCCGCAGTTATGAGTATTGCTTACTTTGTTGGCAATAGTCAGGCTCCTGGATTAGAACAGCAAGCCGAAGAGGCTAATAATCTCGACTCAATTCAAAAGCAAGAAGCTGTTGCCGAAATCGCTGATAATTGGAACGCCGGTGTCTTAAATGTCGCAATTATTATCTTAGTTGTGAGCGGCGGATTAATAGTGATTTTTGCAATTGGTAAATTTATTGAAACACTTATTTCAGAACCTAAAAAAGCTATTAAAAGTATCGTGTCTATCGGTGTAATCGCAATTGTAGTTGTGCTTGCATATATACTCGCATCAGATGCAATACCAAATTTTATGGGAGCCGAAAAGTTTAATGTTACCCCTAGTATGTCTAAATGGGTTGATACAGGATTATGGGTAACCTATCTTTTCTTCGCTTTTGCTTTTGTTGGGATTGTTTATACCGAAGTTTCCAAAATTTGGAGATAATGAAAATTGGTAATTATTAATATTAAAAAATACTATTATGCCCAGAAGAGAAACACCGGAAATTAATGGCGGTTCAATGGCTGACATCGCTTTTCTACTGCTCATTTTCTTCCTTGTTACTACTACTATGGATGTTGATACCGGTATTTTAAGACAGCTACCTCCTATTCCTGATGTGCAGCAAGAAAAAACTGATATAGACATTAAAGAACGTAATATCTTTGTCGTACTAATCAATGCACAAGATAAATTATTAGTCGAAAATCGGTTTATGAAGGTTGAAGATTTAAGAGAAGCTACTAAAGAATTTATTCGTAACGAATTAAATAAAGAAACGCTTCCAGAAAAAGAACCTAAATTTATCGAAGAACTTAATAAAGAAATAATGGTGCCTAAAGGTGTTATTTCATTACAAAACGATAGAGGTACAAGCTACGGTATATACATAGAAGTACAAAACGAACTGGTTGCTGCTTATAATGAGATTAGAAACGAAGCCGCTTTCGAGTATTTCGGTAAAAGAAGTTTTGAAGATCTTACCGAAAACCAACAAGAGGCGATTAAAAAGATTTATCCTCAGAGAATCTCAGAAGCTGAACCTAAAAATATAGGAGACCGTTAATATGGCAAAGTTCAATAGAGCTAAAAAGAAAGGAGCCCCCGGAATTTCAACTGCATCTTTACCTGATATCGTTTTCATGCTACTGTTCTTCTTTATGATTTCCACAGTTATGCGTGAAGTGGAGCTAAAAGTGCAGGTGTCTGCCGGAGACCTCCCTAAAGCAACTGAAATAAAAAAGTTGGAGAAAAAATCACTTGTTAGTTATATCTATGTCGGAAAACCCAGAAGACAATACCAATCTCTTTATGGTACAGAACCTAGAATACAGCTAAATGCTTCATTCGCTACTGTTACTGATATTAGAGATTATATTATCTCAGAAAGGGAACAAAGAGACGAAGCCGAAATCCCTTTTATGACCACTTCGCTTAAAGTTCATCAAGAAACCAGAATGGGTATTGTTACTGATATTAAACAGGAACTTAGAAAAGCAAGTGCTCTTAAAATTAATTATTCTGCTCGGAAAATGGATTAATTGATTATTTAATATTTAAAAAAAAGCTGCTCTTTGTATTCTTGAGCAGCTTTTTTTGTTTTTGAAACGATATATTTGTAACTTTATAATCAATTTGTTAGTAAACCATTTTTGAATTATTACGTCTTGTAAATAAATTGTTAATTGTATGAAAAAAAATCATCTAATAATAACAGTTCTGATAATGAGCATTAGTTCAGTTATTTACGCACAAACAGAATCTTCTCCCGATAATAGACTTTTAGCAAAATACTCAACAGAGTATTTGAGCAATTTGCAAGAAACACAGCCACAAATGATAGAATATTTGAATTTTGAACTCAACAATGGCTTTAGCTTTGTTGATATTCCTGAAGAAAAGGCTGAACAATTTCCGTATTTGCGATATTTTAACGGAAAAGAACAAGGCGATATAGTTGAAGAGATACCTACAGGTTCTTTAAATCTTGCACTTTACGAGTACGAGCGAAACTATTCAAGCAGAACAACATATCGAATTGGTTCAAATCAAGCCATAGTATTCTATTCAATAAAAGAAATGACCGAACTCTTTAATTCAAGCCATGATGAATAATATTAAAATATTTTTGCTTTCCTTATTTATAATTTTTGCAAACCATTTTTTTGCACAAACATATTTGATTAGTGCAGTTGGACCAATATATACTTGTTCAGGAACACTATACGATTCCGGTGGACCAAGTGGTAGCTATGGTACATACGAAGATTATACTATGACAATTTGTAGCGAAACCGGTGGCTCGATAGAGTTATATTTTAGTCTATTCGATTTAGAAAGTGCTACATGGGATAATCTTACGATTTATGATGGACCCAACACTGCCTCACCTTTATTAGTGCCTGCTAGCGGTAGTAACAGCTTACAAGGCGAAACAATTGAAAGCACCGGTTCCTGCCTTACATTAGTATGGCATACAGATGGTTCAGTTACATATTCCGGATTTGCTGCAGAAATAAGTTGCGGTTATCCTTGTCAGGATTATTCAATTGATATGACTTCTAATCCTCCCTTAACTGATACAGACTCTGTTTGGATAGATGTTTGTCAAGGAGAGGCTGTTACATTTACAGCAAATGGTACGTATCCAAATAATAACACAAATTATGTACAATCTGATGCAAATTTAACTTGGAATTGGTCTGTTATTGGTAGCAGTGGACAAGAGCAATTTTCAGATGTTGGAATGAATACTCTTACATATACTTTTAATGAAGAAGGTGGATATCATATTTCTTTAAGTGCTACAGATATTAATGGTTGTGCCGAAGAGATATCCACAACTTATAGAGTAAGAGTTTCTATTACACCAATATTTGATGGAACTCATATTGTAGAGGATACTGTATGCGTTGGTGAGACAATACATCTTGAAGGAGCTATTACTCCTGTGCCTTGGGAGCAAGAATTTGTTGATGAGGTTGCAGGTGTAACATTTTTACCTGATGGAAGTGGTGTGCATTACGAAACTTCAATAACTAATGGAACTTTTCCGCCGGGCTCGGTAGTAACAAGTACCGATGATATAGAAAGTATTTGTGTGAATATGGAACACTCTTATATGGGTGACTTATCAATGGAAATTGAATGCCCTAACGAACAAACGATGACTGTTTTTAATCAAGGTGGTAGTGGAACTATTTTAGGAGAACCAGTAGCTACAGGTTTGCCTATTGATAATAGTACTAATACAGATCCTGGTATTGGTTACGATTATTGTTGGTCAATATCGTCAACATCTGGACCAATAGACCAAAATTCTAACTGGACTTATCTTAGTACTTATGTTGACCCTAATGGTAATGTAAGTACCGGTGTTAACCAACTAAATCCAGGTACTTACCAGATTGATGGGAATTGGTCTAATCTTATTGGTTGTCCTTTAAATGGTTCGTGGACTATTCATATTACCGACCATATGGGGGCAGATAATGGTTATATCTTTTCTTGGCAAATTAATTTTAATGCAAATATTATCCCAACCAATTTATGGGAGATAATAAATGAATACGATTTGAATGATTCATATTGGTCAGGTAATGGAGTGCAAACCGATAATAATGGTTCAAATACTGCTATACCTACAGAATCTGGAGATTTAGTATATACTTTTACAGTTGTAGATGATTTTGGCTGTGAATACGATACTACTTTAACAGTACATGTACGTCCTCCTACAGACCCATTGTGTTGTACAATGCCATACCCTGTTGCAGGTAACGATTCTTCAGTTTGTCAAAATAATTTCACATTTAATGGAGAAACAGTAGATGGAAATACAGTAAACTGGTCGATGATTAGTGGACCCGGCAACGCTACATGGCAAAATCAGAACTCACCAAATGCAACTGTAATTGTTGACACATGGGGAGAATATGTTTTCGAACTTTACGAAGAAAACTTGTCGCCTGCTTGTTCAAATACAGATCAAATCGAAATACATTTTTGGCCGGTACCTACTACACAATTTACTTATGTTGCTGCTCCGTGTTTTGGAGATATTACTCAAGTCAATTATGTCGGTAATGCTTCTGATTTGGCTACTTATAACTGGGATTTTGGTAATGCTACAATATTAGAAGGGAATGGACCAGGACCTTATCAGTTGGTTTGGGACGAAGGCGGTTTAATGGAAGTGGGTTTACAAGTAAGTGAAAATGGCTGTAATTCTAACGATACAATCGTAGAAATACTTCACCCTGCCGAATTAAATATTGATTTGACCGTGTACGATGATCCTTGTTATCAATCTTGCAATGGTAGAGCTATAGCCGATGTTACAGGTGGTACCGTGCCTTATGATTATTCTTGGGGGTCTCCAACAAATATACTGTCAAATTTGTGTGTTGGCGATTATGGAATAACTATAACCGATGCTCACGATTGCGAAACTTCTGCGAATTTTACTATTAATCAACCTCCTGAATTAGTAATTACTGATACTTCATATACTCATGTTACATGTTTTGAAAATAATGATGCAACAATGTCTATTTCAGTAGAAGGGGGGACTGGCTCTTATGTTTATTTATGGAGTGATGTAATGGGACCTGCCGGTCCAATTAGAAATAATATGGCAGCCGGAAATTATTGGGTTACAGTTTACGATGAAAATAATTGCGAAGTAGTTGAATTCTTTCAAATTTATCAGCCTGATTTGTTACAGGTAGTCTTATCAAACGATATCTCAATATGCGAAGGACAAACAGTTAGCGTACAGGCACAGCAGCAGGGTGGAACACCTCCTTATACTTATTATTGGGACGATGGAAACGGAATTTTTGAAGCTCCTTCTACTTTTAGTGTTACTCCTGATTCCACAGTAACTTATTCTGTATATGTGGTTGATGTTAGAGGATGTGTTAGTAATACCGAGAGTATGACAATTACAGTGAGTCCAACTCTTATTATCGAAGAATTATTGCTCGAAGATAATTTATGTTATCATTCTTGCGACGGAAGAGCAGAAATGGTGCTTACAGGAGGTATTCCTCCATTATCATATAGTTGGTCATCGCCAACAAATGTTTTAAATAATATATGTGCCGGATTGTATCAGGTAACTGTAACCGATGCAATTGGCTGTCAAGTAAATACCCATTTCATAATAAATGAACCGGATACACTATCTTATAATATATCAACTGAAGATGCTACTTGTTACAATTATGATGATGGCGAAGCTGTAGTTACTGTTGCTGGAGGAACCTTACCATATAATTATTTGTGGCCTAACGGTGAAACATCTAATACTATGATTAATGGAGCAGGTACTTATCAAGTAACTGTTACAGACGATAATAACTGTAGAATTGTTGCAAATGCCCACATAGATGAACCTTCACAAATGTATATTCAATCGCTTGGTAACAGACAAATATGTATTGGGCAAAGCACAAACATTGGTGCACAAGTAACAGGTGGAACTCCTTATTACGATTTCTATTGGGAGGGTAGCGACAGCACTTCATACAATTCGCACTTGTTCGAAGTAAGTCCGATTGAAACAACTACGTATAGTGTTACTGTTACCGATAGCCATTCATGTACAGCTTCAAAGCAAAATATTAAAGTTAATGTATATCCTGAATTAGAAATAAGTGCAATTGTAACAAGTTACGATACAGTATGCGAAGGCGAACCAGCAATTATTATTGTTGATGTAGTAGGAGGAAATGGAGGACCTTACGAGTTAATACTTGAAAATGGCGAAATTGTCGGTTCTCCCTTTAGTATTTATCTGCAAGAAACTTCATATGTTCATGTAACAGCTCGTGATAATTGTGGTACCCCAACGGTTTCTGATTCTATTAAGATTACAGTAATGCCTACACCCGATAATTCATTTACTGCTGATAAAATTGAAGCATGTGAGCCTGCTTTAATTAGTTTTACCGAACATAGTGAAGATATAGGGCAATTATATCTTTGGAATTTTGGCGACAATGGTTTTGCAAATACAAAGAATCCTGTTCATCTTTATCGAAATCATGGTACTTATGATGTTAGCCTAACTGTTAAATCAGAATATGGATGTGAAAATACTCAGGTAATTCCCGAAATGATTACAATTCATCCAAAACCTATTGCCAGCTTCTATATGGAACCTGAAATTACTACAATACTTAAACCTGAAATAGAGTTTACTAATACATCGCTTGATGCTTTTCAGCAGTTTTGGTTTTTTGGCGATGGCGATAGTTCGTTGTATGTTAACCCAAGACACACTTATGCCGAAATGGGAGAATACGAAATTATCCTAATCGTAGAATCAGAGCATGGGTGTATCGATACCATTTATCGAAATCTACTAATCGAAGGAATTAATACCTTTTATGCTCCCGAAACATTTACTCCTAATGGAGATGGTGTAAATGATTGTTTCAGAATTTGTGGAATTGGTATTGACCCAAATAATTTTAAGCTTACTATTTTCGACCGCTGGGGAAATATGGTATATTATACCGAAGAATATTACATAAATGCTAAATGCGATGCATGTTCCGATGGAGCATGGGACGGTACAAATAATGGCAGCAGAATGAAAGGAGACGAATATTTGCCTACAGGTAATTATAAATGGTTCTGTGAATATAAAGATTGGAATGGTATTTCTTACGAAAAATCTGGACTAGTACGTATAATTCGTTAAATCCCTAAAACTTAATATAATAGAATGATTTATATGGTGTAAATCAATGAAAAAATAACTGTTTTCTTTTTTATATTGCTTCATACTTTATCAAATATTTGTATATTTACCTATTTATAACAATAGAGTTGTTAATTGAGTAAACCATTTTTGAATTATTACGTCTTGTAAATAAATTGTTAATCGTATGAAAAATAATTATCTAATAATAACAGTTCTGATAATGAGCATTAGTTCAGTTATTTATGCACAAACAGAATCTTCTCCCGATAATAGACTTTTAGCAAAATACTCAACAGAGTATTTGAGCAATTTGCAAGAAACACAGCCACAAATGATAGAATATTTGAATTTTGAACTCAACAATGGCTTTAGCTTTGTTGATATTCCTGAAGAAAAGGCTGAACAATTTCCGTATTTGCGATATTTTAACGGAAAAGAACAAGGCGATATAGTTGAAGAGATACCTACAGGTTCTTTAAATCTTGCACTTTACGAGTACGAGCGAAACTATTCAAGCAGAACAACATATCGAATTGGTTCAAATCAAGCCATAGTATTCTATTCAATAAAAGAAATGACCGAACTCTTTAATTCAAGCCATGATGAATAATATTAAAATATTTTTGCTTTCCTTATTTATAATTTTTGCAAACCATTTTTTTGCACAAACATATTTGATTAGTGCAGAGGGAACAATAAATACTTGTTCAGGAACACTATACGATTCCGGTGGACCAAGTGGTAGCTATGGTACTTACGAAGAATATACTATTACAATTTGTAGCGAAACCGGTGGTTCGATAGAGTTATATTTTAGTCTATTCGATTTAGAAAGTGCTACATGGGATAATCTTACAATTTATGATGGACCCAACACAGGTTCACCTTTATTAGTGCCTGCTAGCGGAGGTTCGAGTTTACAGGGACAAACAGTTGAGAGCACCGGTAGTTGTTTGACTTTATATATGGAAACAGATGGTTCAGTTACATATTCCGGTTTTGCTGCAGAAATAAGTTGCGGTTATCCGTGTCAGGATTATTCAATTGATCTTGTTAATACTGTTCCAGGCTTGTCAGATCCTGATTCTGTATGGATAGATGTTTGTCCGGGAGAACAAGTAACTTTTACAGCAGAAGGTACATATCCCAATAATAATCAGGATTATACCCAGTCTGATGCAAGTACTAATTGGTTTTGGTCTATTTCTGCAGGTGGTGCACCCTATGAAGAAAATGGAGTAGGGATGACAGACTTTACTTATACGTTTGACGAATCAGGTGGATATTTTGTAAATTTATATGCAATTGATAATAACGGTTGTATTGCTACATGGACGGGTGAAGTACGCGCTAGAGTATCAATACCACCAAGTTTTTCCAATATTACTCAAGACCAAATAGAGGTTTGTCCGAACGAAGAAGTTAACTTTACAGGAGATGTATCTACTAACTCATGGGTTATGTCTATTACCGATACTCAGGTAGTTGATCAATGTGTTGATGATTATCAGGGAGTTGTTCAAGAATTTTGTTGGACTGTTAATTCATTTGAACCCGGACAAACAATACAATCGGGTTCAGATTTTGAAGGAGTTTGTATGGGGCTAGAACACACCTGGTTGGGTGATTTAGAGATGTATGTTAAATGCCCTAATGGTACTCAAGTATTACTACATGAGTTTTTAGGTATTGGTGCAGCAGATGGATGTGGAGGTACAGATTTGGGAGAGCCTATTTCTGGCGTTACTTGTGAGCCGGGTGTATGTTGGGATTATTGCTGGAATGATAATGGAACCCAAACATTTCAAAGTATTTGTGATAATGTAAGTACAATTCCTGAAGGTAATTATCTGCCAGCTGAGTCATTTGATAATTTTGTTGGTTGCCCAATTAATGGCGAATGGTGTGTAGTAATTATTGACGATTGGGGGGGAGATGACGGAACATTATGTACTGTTGATTTAGAGTTTAGTTCAAATATAATTCCTGCTGATGTTTGGTCTTTTAGTCATACATACGACCCTAACGATATTGTATGGACAGGAGATGGTATAGAACCAAATTCAGGGGGTAATGCTACTGCTTATCCTACTACTCCCGGCGATCAAGTTTATACTTTTACGGTAACCGATGAT
>JAQVOJ010000172.1 GCA_028702675.1 Bacteroidales bacterium | reverse complement strand
ACAAAGTTGAAACAGACGGTATAGGTAAATCTTACGGATTTGAGTTCCTATTTCAAAAAAAAGCCGGAAATACAACAGGTTGGATTGGATATACATTGTCTAAAATAACCAGACAGTTTGCGAATATTAATAACGGCAAGCCCTTTCCTTATAAATACGACAGAACTCACGACCTCAGCATTGTTCTTTCTCACAAAATAAATGAAAACATTGAAGTTTCTGCTACATGGGTTTATGGTACAGGGAATGCTTTTACAATACCCACAGGTATCTATGAAATAGTTGACGAACCCGACTACTGGTCTGAAAATGAAACTGGTAAATTTGACTATAATTCACAAGCTTATGTTTATGATGAAATTAATAATTATAGAATGCGAGCATATCACAGACTAGATATAGGTGCAAATTTTAAGAAAAAAACAAAATGGGGAGAAAGAACATGGAATGTTAGTATTTATAACCTCTATAATCGGCAAAACCCATATTATTACTACTTTGAACAATCAGAAACGGAAATAATATTGAAGCAGCAAAGCTTATTCCCAATTATTCCATCGGTAAGTTATAGCTTTAAGTTTTAATTAATTCAGTTTTTATATATCCTGAATTAAAATTACCTCAACATCCCCAATACTCGCTTAAGTCCGGCGACAAACACGTCAATCTCTTCTTTTGTGTTATAAAATGCCAGTGAAGCTCTTACTGTTCCGCTAATTCCAAAATAATCCATAACCGGGTCGGCACAGTGAGAACCTGTACGTACAGCAATTCCCAATTTATCAAGCAAAGTACCAATATCGGAATGATGTATATTCTTTACATTAAAAGATATTACAGAGCTTTTGTGCTTAGCATTTCCAAAAATTTCAATGTCTTCGATATCTTTTAGTTTATCGGTGGCATAATTAAGCAAGTCGGTTTCTATTTCTGCAATTTTCTCAATACCTATGTTAGAAACATATTTCAAAGCTTCTGCAAGCCCAATTGCACCCACGTAATTAGGTGTTCCTGCTTCAAAAATAAAAGGTAGTTCATTAAATGTAGTTTTATCAAAACTAACTTTTTTAATCATTTCGCCACCTCCCTGATAGGGTGGCATTTTTTCAAGATATTTGGTTTTACCATACAAAACTCCAATACCTGTAGGTCCATAAATTTTATGTCCCGAAAACGCATAAAAATCTGCATCAAGGTCTTGTACATCAACATTAATATGCTGTACAGCCTGAGCACCATCTACAAATACAGGAACACAATTTGAATGAGCAATCTCAATTATCTCTTTTATTGGATTAATTGTTCCCAGCGCATTAGACACATGAGTAATAGCTAAAATTCGTGTTTTACCGGTTATTAATTTAGGAAACACTTCCATATCAAGTTCACCGCTTTTAGTAATTGGCAATTTAATGAGTTTAGCATTTTTGCGTTCGCACATTATTTGCCAAGGAACCATATTGCTGTGATGTTCCATTTCGCTTACAATTACCTCATCTCCTTTGTTAATAAAAGCTTCGCCAAACGAAAAAGCCACAAGATTAGCCGATTCTGTAGTTCCTCGTGTAAAAATTATCTTTTCTGTAGCTTTTGCATTCAGAAACTTTGCAGCAATTGCTCTCGATTCTTCGTATTTGTCGGTAAGCTGTTCGCTCAAAAAATGCACCCCACGATGAATATTGCTATTCTTGCTAGCATAGCAATCAGCAACAGTATCAATTACTATCCGAGGTTTTTGTGTAGTTGCAGCATTATCAAAATATATCAATGGTTTGTTATAAACTTTTGTTTTGAGTATAGGAAAATCTCTGCGTATTTGTTCTTGTAAGTTCATATTAAAAAAGAATGTTGACTACACAAAGGTAATCAACATTCATAATTAATAAATTTTTAATGCAGTATTATTCTACTATAATTTTTCTGATAGTATTACCTGTTAAGGTCTCAATATTTATTAAATAAACACCCGAGGATAAATCATTTGTATTTATTTCAACACTTGTGCTGTTCGGATTTTCTTCTAATAATTTTTTTCCTGCAATATCCATAATACTAATTTCGGTAATTGTTTCATTAGCATATAAATTAACAAAATCATTTGCAGGATTAGGATATATAGAGATTTTAGTTTGTTGGTTTGTTTCAACACCGACATAATCAGCGAGAGACATCTTTTTAGCCTCCATAATATAGGCATTATTCATATTTTGAACAAAAATCACAATTTCGCAATTAGCAAGGATGTATGTTTCGTCAACAGATAATTGAAATGTTTCGCTATGCACAGATTGTGAAGAAAAATCTAGTATTGTACCGTTATTATTAGTTAAAAACTCTCTAAACACAAAGTTAACTTCATTAAGTCCTCCTTGCCAGTTATACGGGATATTTGTTTCAGTTAAAGCAACAAACAAACGGATTTCGTCCTCGTAATATGCCATATTTTCTTCAACATTCACATTAATGTCAAATACATAAGGTGATTCATCAATAAATTCAATTTCAGCGTCAATAGTATAAACTGTTGGGATATCCAAATAATCTTCGTAATAATAGTCGTACAATTCATTTTGTGCTGCAACACCGTCAGCGAGAGCACCTTCCATACCAATCATTCCATTAATTATTGTTGTAGGATATCCTAAAGCTCCGTCTCCATTATCGTAAAATGGGATATAATATCCGGTTCGTGTTGATGTTGCTGGTGTTTCAAAAGGGTCGCCATTTAAACCATGGTATTCGATAATAGCTACATCAAGGTTTTCGTTAGCCATCAAATCAACAGCTTGAGCAGCAGTAGGACAATGAGGACACCATGTACCAGTAAATATTTCGAATAACACTAATTGTCTTTGATTACCTCCAACAATGTTGACAATTTCGTTACCTGCCGAAGCAGAGTACCCAACACCTTCACCATAATATGCTTTTAATTGATAAGTATAATTTCCCGGATATAAATTTTCATCAAAATACTCAAATTCTTCATTTACAACAGCAATTTCTTCTCCATCGCGAATTACAGAATAAGATTCTGGTGTACCTTCTTCCGGAATATCCCATGTAATACTAACATCATTGTCGTTTACTACTTCAATTGCAAAACTTGTTGGAGGGTTTGGAATTTCCACTTGTTCAATAATAAAGTCATCCATATAATACTCGCAAGTACCACCCTCGTTATATGCATAAAAGTTTAAAGCGTCTAGTTTGTTAATTCCTGTTTGATCATTAAAAGTTCCGTGGCTCCATTGGTATGCATGTACTAATTCTCCATCAATATACATATCAACCCAGTCGTTGTCGAGATCA
>JAQVOJ010000171.1 GCA_028702675.1 Bacteroidales bacterium | reverse complement strand
TTTTATGAAAACAATATTTTCAATAATAATCTTCACATCTCTTGTCTTTCAGACTCAAAAGATTTATTCGCAAAACGCTGAAGTTAGAAACTTTAAACATAGCATAGGCATCCAATATAATCATGGAGCAGAAAGCCTCAACAGTTTTTTTTTCGGTAGCGACTTTATACATATCAATGTTTTTGCACTAAGGTATGCATATAGTATTACGCCAAGTATTAAAATCGGGCCTGAGATTTCAGTTGTGTTAACAAAAGTATTTAACAATGATGGTTCGCAGAATCAAAACATATTTAATTCAAGATATGGTATTTTTGGTAGATATTCGTTAACTTATTTTAATGTTTTCAGACCAATTGTAGAGGGTAGTGTATATTATTCTCACAATAATTCTTGGTCAGATATACCTATGCAAGGATATCATGAGTTCCGAAGTGGTGAATTAGGAGTGTATATAGCCCCTGGTGCATCAATATATTTATTTAAAAATAGAGTTAGCTTAGATTTAATGTACAAAATATCAAACATTGAAAATTTTAATTATAAACATGGAATTATTTCATTTAAATTAAATTATAACTTTGATATTTCAAAGAAACATTGAGTAATTAGTAATGATAAAGAATCATAGAGTATTAGTTAAGGTGTTTGTTGTTTTTGTATTGTCTTTATATTTATCAAGTTGCACAAAAATTGTTGAAATTGAGATACCTGATACGAACAAGGTACCTGTAATTAACTGCTTATTTAGTAATGATAGTATTTTGCAACTGAGATTAAGTTCGAGTTTTTCTTTATGCGAAGATATTCCTGCCCCAATTAATAACGCTAATATACTTTTGTTTGAAAATGATTTACTAATTGAAAATTTAAGTTTTCTTAACGGCTTTTATGAGTCAAATATAGTCCCTAAATCAGGTAAACGGTATTCAATAAAAGCTTCTATTCCTGAGTTTGACAATGACTTAGAGATAATTGCTTTCGACACAATACCATCAGAGCCTATTCTTTATTCATTTTCTTTTAACGATTCTGCAATTTTTGACATGCAAGGTTATCCTGCTTCACAGGCTATTATAGAGATAGAAGATAATTCAGACGATTTGCAATACTATGAAGTAATGCTTATTATGAAATATAAGCGTTCATCGCTTGATACTATTTACGAAAAAAGGATAGCCGACTATTGTGCTGAAAACTACGACCCTGTATTGACTGACGAAGGATTATTAGATTTTAAACCTAAAACACTTGTTTTCAGCAATAAACGATTTATTGGTCAAAAATATTCTTTGAAGATTAATTTCCAAAATACTTTGTATTTAGAAGATTCCTATCCACAATTTAAAGAACTAAAGCTAATTGTTCACTTACGAAAAGTTAGCAAATCATATTATAAATATAAGAAACAATTAACAATTCATCAAAGTAGTTTAAATAGCGATTTTTGGTCAGGTACAACAGAGCCAAGTACTATGTATTCAAATATTACCGGAGGATATGGAATATTTGCAGGATACACTCAAATTACGGATACAATAACCAAATATTACGGCTTTATTAATTAGCAAAATGATTAGAGTAAAAAACCATATTGTAATTAATCTTAATTCTATTCTAATACTCTATCTTATCCTATTATCGGGCAATTCTTTTAGTCAGAACATTACTTTGAGTGGCTATATTACTGATTCTGCAACAGGTGAAAAACTTATAGGTGCAAATATATACGATTTAAAATCAAGTAGTGGTACAGTTAGTAATAATTATGGTTTTTACAGTATTAGTTTACCAAAAGATGACAGCATATACTTATCGGTCTCTTATATAGGTTATATTTCTGTAACAGACACGCTTTCAGGGAAAACCAATTCTAATAATAATTATGCCCTAACTACAGGGACTCTTTTGCAAGAAGTTACTATAAGTGCAAATTCAGGTAGTTTAATAGAAGAAGCCACAGAAATGAGTACGACAACAATTTCTGTAAAACAAGTTGAAAATCTACCTGCAATTGGGGGCGAACCCGATGTTTTAAAGGTTTTGCAACTTATGCCAGGAGTAAATTCAGGCAATGAGGCTTCAAGCGGATTATATGTTCGCGGCGGCACACCTGACCAAAATCTTATTTTATTGGATGATATTCCTATATATTATGTAAATCATTTGGGTGGGTTTGTATCTACATTCAATTCAGATGCAATTAGTAAGATAAAACTAATAAAAGGCGGGTTTCCGGCTATCTACGGTAGCAGATTGTCATCAGTTTTAGATGTAAGGATGAAAGATGGAAATATGCAAGAATTTAAAGGCGCCGGAATGATTGGTATGGTAGCCTCAAAAATTGCTATAGAAGGACCTGTCATAAAAAACACAGCCTCATATATGATATCGTTTCGCAGATTTATGTACGATATTCTAATGCGACCTATTTCAGAAGCACTTACACAAGGCTTAGGTATTGGCTACAGCTTCTATGATTTTAATGCAAAAATTAATTATAAGTTTTCCGATAAAGATAGATTGTATTTTAGCTCATATCTTGGCAACGACAGACTTTCATTTAGAAGAAAAGACAATTCATTTCATTCTAATAGTAGCGTAAAGGTAAATCAAGATTGGGGTAATCAGTTATTTGCATTAAGATGGAATCATATCTATAGTCCAAAATTATTTAGTAACACAATTGTTAGTTATACCCGATATAGATTGAATAACAATATGACAAAAAATATTGATGATATTTTATACCAACAAACTGCATTCAGTAATTTTATATCAGCGATAAACGATGCTTCAGCTAAATTAGATTTTGAATACTATGCTCATCCAATAGTTAATCTTAATTTCGGAGGTAGTTTTATTTATCATAACTTTACACCAGGACTTGCAAGTTATAATCAAAGCGATAATAGTAATTACCATCTTGATACTGTTTTTGGCGATTACAATTTACATTCCTTTGAATATTCTGCGTATTTATCCAATGAATTTAATTTTAGAAACAAAATTTTTGCAAATATTGGTGGTCGTCTTTCTATTTATCAAGTACAAAGTAAAAATTATTTATCGCTTGAACCTCGTATATTATTATCAGTTCCCGTAAGTTCATCTTTTATTATAAAATCTTCGTATGCAACAATGCAACAAAATGTGCACTTACTTACCAATTCTGGTATTGGTATCCCTACAGACTTGTGGATGCCTTCAACCGAAAGAGTTAGCCCTTCAAGGTCAGAGCAATTTGCATTGGGTTTTACAGGTAATATTTTAGATGAGAAATTTGAACTAAGTATTGAAGGATTCTATAAAAACATGAATAATCTTATTG
>JAQVOJ010000077.1 GCA_028702675.1 Bacteroidales bacterium | reverse complement strand
CCACAAACTACAAAAACGAAACAGTTCATCTATCAAAGATAATATTTGTTTATTTTAATACACAAATTTTCTTACCCAATTGTATTACCGATTGCCAGATATCCCATTCCTGATCGCCCCAGTGATGATACACATGAATAAATGCAGGCTCGAAGATAGATTCAAAATTGTTATAAGTATATCCCAACTCAGCACTCCATTTAGTGTTTTTGCTATTGTAATCGGCAATAAAATTGTACTTAATTGGTAAACTTTTATTTTTAAGTGCATCAAACTTAAAAGCACTAACTACAAGAGTAGCCTGATCATCGTAGTATTTAATATTCTCTTTAAAAGACTCTTCTATGGTAATTTTATGCCAATAATCCATAAAATTTTTTGAGTGTTTACTAAAAAGGAATACTCCACCATTCCAATGCCTAAAATTCTGTGGAATATTGATTTTATATGTTTTATTGAGGTAAACTCTTAAGTGCTTGCAATGATGCAATTCGGGTTGTATTATCCTATTGTTCTTATCTATCCACTTACCTTGCTTAAACTTAACACCATGGGCTTTGTATATTTTATTATTATAAAATCGAAAATCGAAATTAATAATATTTCCATGCTTTTCGTACCAACAATGGTCTTTTCGATTGAATTTAAAATCACAAAAATTAAATATTTCATTTTTTGAGAAATATCTAAGGTTTAAATACTTTAAAACATTGGGCAAGTTTCTAATGGGTTTATTTCTAAAATCACTAAATAAGTTTTTCAATCTGTCAGCCTCTGCCAATACTTCTTTGCTACTTGTTTTTACATGTGGCAACATATCAACAATTTCAAAAAACAAATCACGCCTTTTGTTAAACTCATCCATACACCCACAATTCATTATTTTAGAGCTAAACACGTCTATTTTGCAGTGGTCTCTAGCAAATGTTACTGGACTTTGGAAATGAGAAAACACTTCATTAATATTCTTGCTTACTGCAATAACATCCGAATCAAGATAACAACATACATCCTTTTCATCTATCTTTAGGAAATTTGGCAAATTAGTTTCTATAAAAAGGTGTGCTCTATGATTACTTAATTCGTCGGGAGTTTCAATATCTATAATATTATCATGTTCAATTGGAATCTCATTTCTTGAACTGTCGGTAGCAACTATTATCGGGAAATCGGAGAAATACTTTAAAAATTTCAACGAAAAGTTAAGCTGTTCAATATATTCAGCTCCTCCACATACTGCAAAAACGAAATAGTTCACTATATCTTTTTAACTAATAATAACTATAAAAGGTAAATTTAACTAAAATATATCGAATTGTATTTAAGGACATCATAAATTAGCTCCACAGGAAATTCAATTAGCATAATAAAAAAGGTATTTCTAAAATATGGATTACTCAAAACCCTTTTAAAAACGACACTGTCAATTTGATTTTCTGGCAAACACCGATTAACATTTTCAAATTTATTAACTATGCTATCGGGCAAAGCTGAGTTGTTATTAATATCTTTATAAAATTCCGAAAATATAAATAGTAAGTCTTCATTAGTAAGGATTTCAATCTCTTTATTATGAAACTCCGGTAATTCTTTTAAAATATTATTGTATTTATTCCTACTCGCTTTAATTAGCTCCTGATAGTTTTTAAAAACAGGCTTGGGCAAATTATTAACAAATCCTGTACTAATAATAGTTTTAAGCTCAAGACTGTCGGAGGTAGTGTAAATTAATTCGGTTTTATCATCATAGTTTTCACGATTTATTAGATGCGGATTAATATAGAAATACACTTCTAAACTGTCGGCATCAATCATATAAGAACCCGGCGTATAGAAACTGCAATTAGATTTTTCGGTTACGTATCCTTGAAAAGGATTTAATAGGCTACCATTTCCTGATACACTATGCACCACAAATGGGATATTAAAAAATTTACTATGATAATTAAGAATAGTAAGCTTGCCGTAAGAATAAAACTCGTGATTGTTTCTATTAGGATTATCAACAGGGAATCTTAGTTCAGAACCCGCCGGCAAAGTAAAATAATCATCTTGCCAATATACATCCTGCATATACCAATCCTGAACTTCATTATTTTCTTCTGAAGTAAAATACTCCAAATAATAACTTGGAAAGAGATAAAAAAATAAATCATTAATACTATATCCCTTTATAATATTGCAATCTAAAAAATTAGATTTTATTTCTCGAACAGAAGCAATTATATCATTCTTCAAAAAGTATGTATCATAATCAGCATCCAGCATTTTCCATTTACCATTATCGTAAACTTCTGTAACTAAATGCCCGCCAAGTTGAACACATCTGCTTTCGAAACCCATTTCTTTTAATATATGAGATAAAACTGCGCCTCGGTTAGCACACATCCCTAAGCCTAAAGAATTAAGTAGTATAGAGGGCGAATATTCAAATCTTCTAGGCATAGTATATTCTTCGTAATGAGTAGTGTTATTTATAACAAAATTATATGCCTTCGAGATTAGTATATTAGTATCAGGCAAACTATCAGTTTCATATTCTCTTATATAGTTAATCATTTCCTCACGAGAGAACCAAAACATACCATTTAAACTAAAACTAATATTTACTGATTTTTCTGATTCATTTTTAAAGGACACACAAATAATATTGCCAGTATCTGCAAGTTCGGCAATGTCTGTATTTCTATAACCCCGATTTGATTTGTTATAAATTACGTTATCTCCGGAACATGAATAATTAACAAACAGTAGCAAAATTAAACTAAATATAATAGCTGCAGCTTTCAATTCTTTATAGCTTGAAATTAGTTTTTGCATAATTATTATCTAAACATAAATAAATTTCTGATATATAATAAATCTTTATGCAATAATGTCTTAGTAATATAGGATATAGTGCTTTCTTTTGAATTTTTAAAAATATCGTAAATCATGTAGGGGCTTATATTAGATAAAACTCCTGCTTCATTTAAAGTATCTTTAACTTGTGTGCATAAGAATTGATCTTCTACAATTTTTAGGAGATAATCAATAAATTCCTCGGTACTTACCCAAGTGTATTCTTTCTCAATATTTATCTGTTTATAGATTAGTTTATTTAGTCCTGTGAGAAAATTAACAATCTCTTCTTTGTTTAAAATAATCTTCTGACTATACAACTCAAAATCTGATTGAATTTTATCTTTTATTTGTACAAGTTCAGATGAACTAAGATGATTTAAGCTAAATCGAGAAGGAAAAATAACCGTATTAAAAAAAACTTTTGCATTAATTGATTCAGCAAATAATACTACAGGAATTAGCTCCTGCCAATTTTTAGGCATAGGGCAAAACGAAATTAAAAGCGATTTGCCCTGAGATTTCATTATCTCGTTGAAGCTCAGAATATTCTTTTTAACAATCTCGAATTTAGCTCCTCGTCTAATCTCTTCGTACAATTCAGGATTCATGGCATCAAGGCTTACACCTATAAATACGTCTGCTTTATGCAATAAACTTTTTACATACTCATCAAATATTGTAGCATTGGTTTGAATATGAACATTACATTTAGGATTTGCTGCAATAATAATATCCCATATATCGCGATAAATCTTTATTAAGAATGGCTCACCTCCATAAAACCTTGTAGCTTCTGCCCGAAATAAATATGGTTTAATTTCATCAATGAAAGTATTATCATAAATATTCTCTTGTAACTGTTTATTAGAGTGCAAATAACACATTTCACAATCCAAATTGCAAAAATCCGAAAGCTCAAAATCAATAACTTTTGGATATCTGCCATGCTTGTATTTTTGATAAATGGACGATATACTGCCTTTGTAATTACCTATTTCAATATTTTTTAAACAATTT
Organism: Bacteroidales bacterium; assembly: GCA_028702675.1. Taxonomy (GTDB): domain Bacteria; phylum Bacteroidota; class Bacteroidia; order Bacteroidales; family ML635J-15; genus JAQVOJ01. Next base: position 9,584 of record JAQVOJ010000077.1, on the reverse strand, counting down.
TGACAACCAAATTCAAGACTATCTTTTTTAATATATTTTTGTAAAGTTTTTCTGTTTTCTGATTTTAATATCTCCTTAATACTATCAGAAGGATAAGTGCCGAATTTAAAATTATTGAGTAAAGTACAGCAGGGCTTTACAGAACCATTGGGAGTAAAATACAGTCCGGTAAAGGGTGCAGTACAAATAAACTTACTCTTTGAATCTATCGTTTTAAGATAATCTGCTTTAGTTTGTGCTGATATTGACGGCAATATTTTTTTTCTTTTTTTCACAATATTAGTTTTTCATCCATCTACGGTACCAGTATTCCATAATTGCGAACTTCCACAATTTCCAATATTCTTCTGTTTTGAGCCATGAATCTAACACATTTTCTTGCAATATTTCATCAGAAATCAAAACACTAGTTTCAATAATACCAGCATACCAATTTTTATTGAAATAATACGAATCGGGACCTACAAATCCTTGTTTTTTTCGATTTAAAATCTCTTCGGGCATATACGGTTCAATGATTTTCTTTAGCAAATATTTCTGATGACCATTTCTATATAGAACTTTTTCATTAAGAGAAAACAAATTTTCTGAAAGGCTATTTTCAAGAAAGGGCACTCTAACTTCCAGACTGTTTGCCATACTTGCCCTATCTATTTTGGTTAATACCAATTCGCCCATAAAACACTTAATATCTAAATATCTGAAACTATTTAGTCCACTAAACTCTTTTTTAAAATGTTTTCGGTAAAACCAATCAGAATCATCGGGTAAATATTTATGTAAATCAGGCTTAAACAGTTCTTTTAGTTCAGGTAATCTAAGATGCCCCATAGCCATTGCCCTGCTATATGCTTCTAAAGAGAAAGCTCTGTTGTTTTTAGCATAAAAAACATTTAAAACTCCCTGTTGTTTTTGCAAATTCATATTTTCGTAATGCCAAGTATATCCGGCAAATAGCTCGTCGGCACCTTCGCCTGAGATAACAGCTTTATTCTTTTCGGCAGCAAGTTTACTAACTTCATAAGTAGGAATTATGCTAATATCAGCAATAGGCTCGTCGTAATGATAAACCAATTTTTCAAGAAGTCCGTAAGATTCTCCGTCCAAAATTTTGCAACTAAATGGCATATTGAACTTTTCGGCTACAATTTTAGCATATTGATGTTCAGACTGTTTCCAATCTTTGAATCCGATACTGAAAGTGTTAACAGATATATTATTCCGAAACAAATACGAAACTAAAGCACTGCTATCGTATCCACCGCTAAGGAATGCACCCACAGAAACCTCACTTTGCATATGTTTTTTTACTGAATTATTTAACAAATCATCTACATACCGGTAAATATCAAGATTTTTATCAAGTTTAATATTATCTGACAACTTGTAATACTCCTGTAACGATATAGTATTAACATTTTTAATTATTGCACAATGTGCAGGTGGCAATTTATACACATTCTTATAAATAGTTTTAGGAGACGGAACATATCTATAAGTAAAAAAGTCAGCCATACTGCTAAAGTCAATGTCTTTGATATTAATATTCCACTCTACCAAAGCTTTAAGCTCCGATGCAAATGCAAATTCATTATCGTTGTAATAGTAATACAGCGGTTTTATCCCAAATCGGTCTCTGGCAAGAAACAGAAGTTTTTGTTTATTGTCCCATAATGCAAAAGCATACATCCCATTTAGTTTTTCGGGAAGTTTTTCGCCCCATTCCTTCCATCCATGTATAATAACTTCTGAATCGGACCCTGAAATAAATTTATGCCCTGCTTTTTCTAAGATATTTTTCAATTCGGGATAATTGTAAATTTCCCCGTTTACAGTAATAATAATTTGTGAGTCAGCAGATTTCATGGGTTGCACACCCGTATCACTTAAATCCATAAACGCAAGCCTACGGTGCCCAAAAGCTAATTGTTCATTTTCAGCCATTATAGTTCCAGCTCCATCCGGACCTCTGTGAATAAGAGTATCGCGCATAATATCAAACTTATGTTTGTCTATTACTTTATCTTTAAGCCATACTCCGTTTATTCCACACATATTAAATCAAAATTACAATATCTTAATAATTTTATTAATTTTAAAATTAATACTTTTAAGGTTATTTCATAAGAATATTTTGATTTTTATTAAAGTGTACAAATCAATGTAGTGATGTTAAAGAGCAAAACAATCGATTTTATTACTGAACTGTTCCGAACAAAAGAATGGGTTTTTTCTAAAATACTATTTAATACTTCTATTGTATTTGCTTTTTTAATTATTGTCGGCGAAAATCCTACAGACAAATTTACAATTTATATTTCCGTAATAATTTATATTCTTTCGGTTGGGGCATTAGGATACTTTATTAACGATATTTTTGATGCTAAACCCGATAATATTTCAGGGAAACCGAACAAATCTGCTTCATTGTCAATACCTACTAAAATCACAATTTTCGTAATACTAATTTTATCTGCCGGCATTCCGTTTTGGTTCCTACTTCCAAAAATTGAGTATTATCTCGGCTTCACTGCTGTTCAAATTTTTCTCTTTATTGTTTATTCAATACCCGGGCTCAGATTGAAAAATACTTTTTGGGGAATTTTATGTGATGCTGCATATTCTTACGTTTTACCGGCAATTATTGTTTTATCAATATGCATCATCAGCTTGAATATTAATATTAATCCGACTTATAAATCTGTATTATTTATTGTTTGGTTAAGTTTTATCGGCATACGTAGCATTATTAATCATCAGATTTATGATTTGAAAAACGATATTAAATCGGGCGAAAAAACTTTTGTGTACAAACTAAAACGCAATCAATCGATATTTGTGCTAAAAACATTAACAGCTATAGAGGTGGTAATGTATTTTATACTAGTTTTTTCTACACCTTCTTTCCATCTTGTTATGGGAATATCACTAGGTATTTTATTAACATTAGAAATAATTGAAATTCTTGTTTTTAATACTTTACCGTTTAATAAGACTAAGTTCTTTTTTGAAGCATTAAACCGCTATTACGACTACTACATTTTTATGAGTTTTTTAATCTTTTTTGCATTAACGATAAATCAGCTATTTGCGATAATTCCAATTATTTATGTCTTATCGAGATTTCACTTTTTTAAGTGGCTTTATTATAAACCTGTACTTTGGATATACTATAAATCTAAAGGAGCTATTGACAGGTTGAAATAAAAAGAATATTACTTAATTGGTGCATCTATATCAGAAAGCTTTTTAAAGTAAAGTTCTAAGGGTTCTAAAATCTGATAATGGAAACCGCCTTCGAATAAATCAATTCCGTGAATTTTCTCGAAACTAAGAACAGAATCTTCATTTTGTAGTGGTAATTGATTGCGTGTAATATATTCTAGTTCAAGATCAGTTTTTCTAATTCTTTTTATTGTATTTTCGAGTGATGGGAGGTTATAAGCATAAATTTTATTCATGTTATTTATTACCCTTTTCATTGCTTTTCTACGTTTATAAGAACCTGTGATTTGTTTTTTAAAATAATCTTTTACATACACGTGTCCTTCTTTTTTTAATGTAAACTCAATACCTTCGAATACTTTCGTGGGACAAGTACTGTGTCCGTATGATTCGAGCATTATAATTAAATCGAAACTTTCTTTTTCGAAATATTCAGATAGCTTATGAAAGTCGGCAAGCTTAACTTCGATTTTATTGTAAAGTCCGGCTTCTTCAATATTCTTTTTCGATATCTCAACCTGTTTTTCTGAAATTGTAATTGCCGTAATATTAACATCAAATTTTTGAGCAAAGTAAATCGCAGGACCACATACACCACATCCTGCATCAAGAATTTTTATCCCATTCTTTATCCCTGACTTTTCGGCGATGTAATCCAATAATTTTTCAACATCAGCAGGGCGATGAGCTTGAATGATATTTCCATAGCCTGAATCGAGATATTTCTTTGTCCATTTATTATAATAGTCTTTTACCTTTTTAGTTTTTTTCACAATAATTACTATTACAAATTATTATACTTTTTCTTTTCTTTATTTATTCGAAATCGATTTGCCTTTTGTGGGAGTACAGATGCTAGCCCGCAATAAACATCATTACAGTTATTGGCAATACATGGCAGTTCTTGTTTGTCTGAAACAATAGTGCCATCAAACAAGTTTCCTATTTTTTTTTGCAAAGTAGCACAACGCGAAACATCTCCGTTAGGTTTTACAAAAAAATATTTACTACCTGCTTCGCATTTATGTCCGTAATAATTAAGCTTACCAAATGCAGCTTTTGTTTCTATATCAAAATCAATAACATGAGGTTTTATTATTTTCATATCATTTTCAGAAAACGCCTCCGGGTATGTTTTACCTCTTACATTACCACGAAGTATAATAGCAAAAGTCTCAAATCCTTTTTCATTGATACTCTTAATTTCTTCTTCCATTTTATCCATACTATCGGGATGAGTAATGTAATTTACAACTACATTAAAACCTTTATTTTTTAGATAATCACATTTATTAAAGAACTCTTCTCTTGCTGCCTTTTCCTTGCGTTCTAAACTATGAAACGAAGCACTAAGCATAAATACTTTTTGAGGATTTACAATATCGGCAAAATCATAAACCTCAGGCAAACTGAGATTACTTGTAATCTGCAAATAATGATCTTCAGCAAGTTTTTGGCAAACCTCAGCAAAATTCGGGTAAGTAAATGGTTCTCCTCCTGTAATTAATATCAGCCATTCTTTTGATGTATTTTTAAAGAATCCGGCAATTTCTTCGGGAGAAAAAACAGGTGTTTCAAATTCATTAAAGCCCTGTTTATTTACACAATAAGAACAAGAGAAATTACATTTACGTGTAATTTCCCAATTCATCCTATAAGTAAAATTTTTAAGATTATATTTATTTAAAAGGTCTCCGTCCATAATTATTTATTTACCAAACCACCTACTCCAATTTTTTTTCTTATTGTAAGTAAACAGCAAGCCCTGATAAGGGCATGTACATATTTCTGTTTTACAAACTTTGTCTCGTTTAGGTATTTTATATGTTCCTGCAAAAAAATTACCGAGTGGTGTAAAATCAGAAAGACATCTTTCTAAATCTCCGTTTGGCTTAAGCGAAAGCATCCTGCGACCAGTACTACACATCTGTCCTTTAAAATTTCTGTATTTCAAATACTGAGGCATTTCTATGGCAGAACTCATATATTTCTCGATTAACTTTAGTTGCTCATCAGTATATGCATCGGGATAAATTTTGCCATTATATTCTCCCTCAAATACTTTTGACGAAACAAGCCTCATCCCTTTTGATTTAAAAAACTCGATATCCTCAATAAACTCCGGTATAGTATTGGGATACACAACATAAGACCCCACAATAGTAAAACCTTTCTTTTGCAAATAAAGAAAATGCTCAAAGTATTCGTCAACAATATTGCGTTCTTTACGCACAGAATAATGGATACTGGCATTTACAGTAAGTACTTTTTTCGGGTCTATCTTATCGGCAAACTCCTTAACCAGTGGTAGCGAAAGATTTGTGTTTATCGATATAAAGTGCTTTTTAGTAAGTCTCTCACAAATTTCGATAATATGTTTATGCAAAAAGGGTTCTCCACCGGTAATAATAATATGCCATGTTTTTTCTGTTTTATTGAAACAATCTTCGATGTGTGCAGGAGAATATTTATAAACATTCGGATCGTCTTTGATGTAATGACCACAATAGGGGCAATTAAAGTTACAGATACTGTTTATCTGCCAGGTCATCATGTAATCGTCTTTATCAAAATACTTGTCGGCAAGACTTTCTGATTGACCGGGTTTAAACTTACCTAAGGCTTCTTGTATATTATATAGCTTTGACATTCTTTTGATTCTTATTTACAAAGTTAATTAATTAATACTAATCACTAATACAATTAAATGCTTAACCAGTATTATCTTTGAATTGAATTTATGGCAGATTTTAATAATCATGTTATGAAACAAAGCCAAGCCCTAATAAACATAAAAAACAACTAAGCAGAAATTTAACATTTTTGTTTAGTTTTGTGTAAGAAAAAAAATAATTACTTAGTGCTACATTTTCTACACATACCAAAAACAGGTGGTTCCACTATCTTTACTTCACTAAAGCGGATTTATGGTGAAAAAAGAATAATCAATCTTAATAACGAAGATGTTGACTATGAATTCAAAAACGAATTGTTTAATCAAAAAATTGAAGATGAAATAAATCTAAAACAGGATGCAGAACTTGTTTTCGGACATTTCCGATTCGGCTTACATAAATATTTGGATAAAGCTCCACAATACATTGCTTTTTTCAGAAACCCAATAGATCAGTATTTATCATTGTACTACTACATACGGATATTAGACGAATACCCTGATGTAAAACAACGTGTAGCTCTGAAAGAAAATCTGGAAAAATATATTAAATCTGACTTATGTTTGTACACCCATAATATGCAAACTTATTTTTTATGTGAAGCACCCAACAGAGCATCGTTTTTATCTGAACCCGAAAGAATGTTGGCTCAGGCAAAGAATAATCTTAACGAGCATATTATTTTCTGCGGAATTATTGAGCATTACGATGAATCTTTAATTATTTTAAAAGAGATTCTTGGGTGGAAAAAACTGCCACTTTACACTAAACACAAAGTAAACAAAAATCGCCCTAAGCTTGAAGAACACGACGAAATTATTATTAAGAAGATTAATGAGCTTAACAAATACGATAATGAATTGTATAGCTTAGCTTACGAAAAATTTATAGAGGTAAAATCCGGGATTAAATATTTAACATTTAAAGTATTAATTTTTAGAATTGTAAACAAAATTTATCAATTGTTGATAAGGCATCACTAATTACAATTTTTCTTTTATTGCATCATTAGTAACAAATCTGGTTTTTATAATCCCTTTGGGAAAATCAAGTTCTGCATTAATACTGTGCAATATTTTTTGTTTATCCAAAACATGATTAATTTTTATCATTCTATTTACCATAACATCAGGTTTAACTTTATTTTTCATTTTTCGAGCAGGACAGGTTTCGTTCTCGAAAAAAGCAAGCAATTCAAAAAAATCAAAATTACTTTTCTTAATATTTTTTATTGTATTTTCAACATCCTCTTCGGTTTCTCCGGGAAACCCAACGATATGGTGCGAAATAAGAAACAATCTGGGACTTGCTTTTTTAATAATATTGAGTTTTTCGATTACATCGTTAATATTATAATTTCTGTTCATTCTTTTCAATACAGGTTGCGACATATGTTGTGTAGGGCACTCAAGTAATACAATCCGCCGTTTTTTAACCAATTTATATAATACATCAAAATGATCTAACAATTTTTGTGGATGAATAAAATCAAGTTCCCATGTTATAGTGTGGGGGCTTACTTTATCTAATTCTTGAAGTAAATCTGAAAACGAAACATTAATATCTTCACCATACGAAGCAGTATCGTCAGAATAAAATATAATATGACTATTGCCTTCCGAAATTAATCTTTTATAATTTTCAATTACCTTTTCAGGGGGCAAGCTTATTAAACTACCCACAGCCTTTTTAATTCCACAATACGTACAATGATGATTACAGCCGCGAGAAGTTACCAAAAAAGAACTTTTTTTATTTGCTATTTCTTTAAAATATTTGTAAAAAGCTAGTTTTTTAAATATTGAGTTCCCAAGAGATAAATTTAGAATTGTTTTTTGTGGCAAATCGTTTTTGCTAATCAAATATTTACTTTTTTTATTGTCTATTGTACGACTCGAAACCGGAATACTATTGAAAGGTACAGAAAATTCAGGGAAAAACTTATCTATCTCGTGAAGTGTATGAGGATTTAAAGTTTCACAATTAATTATGCTTTTATCAATAAGATGTGGCATAATAGCAGGTAAACAACCAATAACAATGAATTTTTTATTAAAATTATTAAGATTATTTATCATTTTCATACTGTTATCGATAGTAGGCTTATGTACAGCACATGTAGAGAATATAATGCAATCGGCATCTTCGGGATTATCAATAATTTCACAATTATTTAAAACAAAATAATTTTTAACTCTGGCAAGATCGAGTTCACGCAACACACATCCGATTGACTTTAAATATACTGTCATACTTTAGACTTTTTATATATCCATTTCTGGTATCGTTCAAACAAATTATTAATTATTCTTAACGACTTAACTCTATCGAAAGCCCTAAAGTGGTTGAAGTTATAATAATTAGAATATAATGCACACGATAAGCTGCGTGTTTCAAATAATGTCATTAAGAATCTTTTTCTTAAAACTTTGGGTTGCCTTATATCGTTTTGGCATTCAAGAAATAAATCTCTCATGTTATTAATATGGTCATTAGTATATACAGGCATGTTTTGATTGTAGTAATCCCAATCTTGTGGATAATTATTATAAATAATTTTATTTTCTTGCTGCAAATCGTCAAACAATTTTGAACCGGGAAATGGAGTAAACATAGTTACAAAATATACATCTATTTTAGACTTAACAATAAATTCCGTTCTTTTTTTAATTACTCTTTCGTTATCAGTAGGTAAACCTAACATAAATGCTCCGCAAACAGCAATTCGGTGTTTATGTATATTCTTTATTATTCTATCGTAATCGTGAATAAGTTTAGCATTAAGCTTTTTGTTAATTGAAGTCAAGGTATCTTCTTCAATTGCCTCAAAACCAATAAGTAACATTATACACCCACTTTTTCGGGCTAAGCTAAGAAATTCATCGTCGATACCTGCATTTATAGATGCCATACCAATCCAGTGCTTATTTACTTTTTGAGTAATCATTTCATTAAAGAAACTCAATACTGTTTCTCTGTTCTTTGAAGAAAAACCATACATATTCTCATCAGTAAAAAAAAGCAATTTTTGTTTTGTTTTTTTTATTTCGCTTACTACATCTTTAAAGTCTCTATATCGATGGGTTCTGTTATGAATTTTACCAACACAACAAAAATCGCATGCAAGCGGACATCCTCTCGAAAGCTGAAGTGTAGCAGTTTTATAATAATGCTTATAATAATTCCTGTTTACTGTATATTTTAAATCGGTACATCCTTTATAAATTTTCTTAAGTGTGCCATTTTCAAAATCTTTAAGTATTTGCATCAATACACCTTCGGCTTCTCCAATCACTACAACATCAGCATATTTTTGTGCTTCGTCGGGGCAAAGAGTTGCATGTGTTCCGCCAATAACAGTTTTAATACCTTTAGTTTTATAATGCCGTATTATATCATAGGTTGTATTAATGTCAATTATTCGCGAACTAAGGGCTACAATGTCTGCTTCGGGCAAATCAGTATCTTCAAATCTTAAATCAACGATTTTTACTTCCCAATTCGGAGCTGTTACCAAAGATGCTACTATACCTAACTCAATAGGTTCGTAAAACCTATTGTGGCGAAAATCTTTACCACCTGGGTTTATTAATAGCAACTTCTTTTTCTTCATTATTATAACTAATCAGCAAATAAGTCCTTTTTAGATATTTCTAAAATTTTAAGAAAGTTATAAAATTATTT
>JAQVOJ010000076.1 GCA_028702675.1 Bacteroidales bacterium | reverse complement strand
TTATATAAGCTTGGGTTAAGTTATATGGTGATATTTAAGCCAAAACTAATTGGGTTAAGTTTAGGTCCTTTATTTTCGGAATATAGAGTATTAATATCGTACATACCAAAAACATTAACAGCACCTACACCTAATACTATTTTTACTCCATACCTAAAGTCGTTAAGGTAAAAGTTGTCATGGTCTTTTACTTTGTTTTTACTGCCATCATCTCTGTCAACAATTTTTGTATAACTATTTATTCTATAACCGGCATAAGCGCCAATACCTATACGGAACATTCTGTCGCCGGCATCGTAGCAGTAGTCTCCAAATTTTACCATTGGCATAATAAGGGCATTTACATAATTAACTGTTAGTTTACTTCTAACTGGTGAGTTAATACTCGTATCGTTAGTAAAGACTAAATCATTAATTGAATTGTCGCGATACATAAGCGTTGTACGATCTTGAAATTTAAAATTATACCACGAAAAATCTGCACCCATTAAAAGTGAGAAATGATTGTTGAGTAGATTTAATTTTGCAGCACCACCCAAATCAACATTCCACGAACCCCATGGCTTAACTGTGTATTGAGCTCCGGTAGCACCAGGAAATTTGCCGTTTGTGAGGTAATTGTTCATCCCCCAATCTAGATATATTACGGGTTCAATTATTGAACTGCTGCTATTATTAGCCCTGTCGAAATTGTAATAATCTTTATTATTTATATTTACAACAGTTTGTTTGTCGTTTTGCGAACTAGTGATTTGTACTTTATTATTTAACTTTTTAATTTTTACAGTAGTAGAGCTATCAACTGACTCCATATCAACTACGTCATTTAAATCTTCGAGTACACTATTTAGTTCATAGTCGATAAAATCTTGTAATTCTTCAACATCATTAAAATCGATAGTGATTTTTACATCATCATTTATTTGAATAATAATTGTATCGTCGAGCATAGTATTATTTGCTAACATATCGTTAGTATTTTGAGCAAAAACTATTGTACTAGTGCATAGTGTTATTAATATTATATTTAGTGCTTTCATCTTCTATTTTATTTTATTGGTTTAAACTTAATAATTCTTGTTTTTGAGATTTTAGGAGCTTAACTGGTCCATTGATATCTTTAAGTTTATTGAAATAATCTCTAAAGTTATTGTCTTCTTTTTCGTTACCTTTTTTGTATGTTATGGTAATAGTTTGATATTCATACAATTCAGGAATTTCACGAGTTTTAAGCTGAGCGATGCAGGGTTCAATTTCTATTATTTTCGGTTTAATTTTACTCATAGGTAATAATGTAACAGGAGTATAAACCTTTTTAATGATATTGTTTTGGTCATTACAATCAGTATTATTGGCTTTGGTTTTTGCTGTGTTGATTTCTACAATGCTTTTAGTGTTTTGATTATCTGGATTATTTATTCTGTGTAAAGTTTTTTCAAAGTCAATATTAGAATAAAGAGCCAGTCCTTTTTGATTAAGATTTGCCGATGTTTCAATAAACCAATTAATAGCTAATCCTGATATAATAACTAAAGCAATAGTGGCTGCAATGGCATATTTTAATTTATTTGGCACAAAGACAACCGCCTTTTTAAGTTTATTTTTGTTGTAATATTTGATATTTGAATCTGCCGAAAGCTTGCAGCGATGATACATTTCAAGTTCACTTTTCATTGCATCATCGCAAAGCAAGCTGTCAAGTTCTCTTTGTTCGAAGGCGGTTAAGCTCTTTTCCACGTGGCTAATCATTAAATAGCTGTGGTTATTTGCCTTTTTAAGGCTTTCGTTATTATTATAGCCCGTTGTGGGGGGAACAATTTTGTATGAATCAGGATCAACAATATCTTTACCAAGCTCCGGATGCCGGTTCAGAAAACTAAGAAGCTCTGCCTCCTGACTACTGTCTAGGTTACCTTCGATATAATCGAGTAAGTAAGCTTCGTAGTTTTTTATGTTAATCATTCTGTTCATAATACATTTTGCATTGTTCCTATATATTGTTTTAAAAATTGGCGTGCTCTGAATATATATACTTTTACCTGCGTTTCATTAAGTCCGGTAATATCGGCTATTTCTTGGTAAGAGTATCCTTCGTAATCCCGGAGCAAAACTACTGAGCGTTGTACGTCATTCAATTGCCCAATTGCATTGTGTAGCACTTCTTTTAAATCGCTGTATTGATCTACGGAAATAGATACTTCTGCTCTAAAATTGTCTGTGTCAACCATTCTTTTGTCTTTTCTGAAGATATCAATACTTCTATTGTGTGCAGTACTAAAAAGAAAAGAACGTGCTTTGTCGAATGCAATATCTCCGTGATTAATCCATAATCTTTCAAAACTGTCTTGTACAATATCTTCGGCTACATGCTTGTTTCCCGTAAGCGATAGTGCAAATCGATATACTTTGTCGGCAAACTGCTCTACTGTTTTATTGTACTCTTTTGTATTCATATTTACATTCTGTTGTATGACGTACAAGTTTGCTGAAAGTTACAAAGAAAATATTTATTTATGTAATGTGCGGGTTATAAGACAATTGTACTAGGAACTAATATCTGTGAGGACAATTTTTATAATACTTTAAGGAGAAGTATGTTGTGTTTTAGAATTCTGTGGTTTCGGCTTCGTAAATCGGTGGTTTCGGCATCTCGACAAGCTCGATACGCCGCTTCGCTCAACCACCTATAGTCCAGATATTTAATATTGTTACCGTAAGGTGGCTGAGCGGAGCCGAAGCCACCACTACCCGAAGCCACCTATCAAGGCAAATTCAAGAAAAAAATTTACTTAATTGTCATCTTCGTCATCAGTAGGCAAATCGTCGTCGGGAATGTTTTCGGCAAGATAATCGAGATCGCCATACTTATCTTCGTATTCTTCTCTCATATCATCTTTTAATGTGCCGTCGTCGTCGTAATCATCATCTTGCCTTATGATTTCTTTAGCTTCGGAACTTGTCATCCTTACCATGTAGTATTTATCGTCGGTTTCGAAAGGTAAAGCACTTACAATTCTACCTTCTTTGTCGGTAAAATGAATTAAATGCTGGCTAAAACCATTAGGATAAACTAATTTTATTTGTTCCCTAATGGCAGGATCAAGTTTTTCAAAGTCTTTAATGACCCGCATTTTGCTTGTTGACATAGCTTATAGTTCATATAGTTTTACAGGTCGAACTTACATAATATTTTTAATATGCAACAAAAAAACAAAAAAAATATTCAACTATTTATTATTTTTTTTTAATCGTATGAAAGCCTATCAATACTGAAGTTTTTTTAATTAGTGCAATGAAATATCAATCAGCAATTTAGTGTAAATTATTCTGATATTATACGAATTCTTAATCGAAAATCATTAATGTGTATTTTTGTTTTATTAGGATTCCAGATATATGATTTAATGATTCCGCAACTGTTTGGGAGAATGTGTAGTATCTTATTATTATATGTATTGCCTGTGTAATATGAGTCTTTATTAGTTAGTAGTTTTTGCGATTCCCAAAAAGAATTTGCATTCCCTTCGCCGGAAATTACCAAAAATGCTTCTTCTTCGTTAGAATTGTAATCAACATAAGTTTCAACAAATAGTGTTGCATTATTGTTTAATAGTGCAGTGATTGAGTCTAAGTTAATTATCAATGTATTTGAATATTCTTGTCCGTTTATATAATTGCTTGGTTCGCCATTAATTGTTATTATTTTATTTGGCTGTTGGTTGTTGGCAAAAATACTTAGCTGTAAATCTGCAATTGTTTTTCTGTTTCCTTGAAAAGTTTTACCTAATATTGAATATGCATTATTTTTAATACTAACATTTTGTTGACTTGCAGTAGTGATTTCAAATTGAGTTTTTATCTTTTTATAAAAAGCGGAGTTATTATTGTTTCTTAGTCGTATTGCCGTTACCTGAGATTCAATAATATCATATGTTGGATGTTGAATAAAAGGATGTACCCATAATCCGTCCAATGCATTGTTGGGAATAAAACGATAAGTAAGGATTTTACCGTCTTCCATTTTATAATCGATATAGCAGGTACTTGGTTTATAAAAGAAAGATGTAAATTTCCCTGATATACTGGATTTTATTTTTGCTTTTAAGCGAATTATGTTTTGGTTTGCATCCGGAATCTCTATCCATTGGTTCCATTCGTTTTGTTGGAATTTTTGCAATACAGGTTTGTCGAACTGTGGTTTTTTTGTTTTACTTAATAATAGCATTTCATTATTTTTATAAACCACAGTATAATTTGTAAGTATTTGTAAAATTGTTTTGGGGTTATCGTTTAAGAGGTATCGTTGATCAATTGAGCCAAAATTTCCTCCCCATATATCTTTTACAAAATGAAATATCAAATATTCTGACCCATTAACTGAGTCAAAATCTTGTGCAGATTTTTCATCAAGCCATGTTGCAAAACTGCCTGCCTGTAATGTTTTTCTAGCTTTATAGTTTAATTTGTTGGCTGCTGCATAAGTAAGTTCCCATGGGTAAATATCTACTGTATTATTATCTATCAAAGTAATGATTTCAGGGTCGAGTAGGCACTTTTCTAAATTTTTTCGTGATTGCTCAATATAGGTTTTTTGGAATGTATTAAACTTTATTACAGTTTTATAAAAATTATTTATTCCGTTAATTTCAATTTTTATTGGATGGTACATTGGAATATGCTTCATATTGGCATATATGAATGTGATATTTAAAAGAGCAAGAAAGATGAGTTTTGTAGCATGTTTTTTTGTGTAAATTATAAGCAATATCCAAAACAATACCATAAAAACCACAAGCAAAGAATAATGTGTTATGTCTTGTCGAGACATCGCATGTTTCCATACAGCGAACAAAGGGAAAATAAATGCAATAAAAGCAATTCTTGTATTTTTTTCATTTATAAGAATAGGTATGATTAATACAGTAATTATGAATCCTATTAATAAAAAGATATTATTGTGTGGATTTAGTGTTAATGCTTCGGAGTATCCAAAAGATAATCGTAAGGTATTAATAGAAAAACTAACGAATTCCTTTATTCCTAGCATAGTTGTGCTGCCAATGAGCATTACTATTAAAAAACAAATACTTGCCCATAAAACTGATATTTTTATATCTCGATTACTAATTGAATACAATAACCAAATAATTGTTAGCACCGAAAATCCCATAATTCCAATTGAAGATTTAATTAGTAATGCAATGCTTACCCAAATACTTATTGGTATAAAATGTATTGGTTTGTTGGTTTCAATTATCAATAATGCATGGAGCATAACAATTCCAATAAGAATATAATCGAAAGGTAAAATCAAAGCTACAATAAAGCAAAGTAAAGCAGCGGTAGGTTTTATGTTCCACTTTTGATTATTTCCTACCCACATAAAAACGGAAATAAACCACAATTTTATGATAGTATAGAAAGCAATTGCAATTTCTAAATTTGGACTTATTGCTGTAGGGAGTTTTAGAAAACCTAGTGGTCCTATTGGGTATATCAGTTTAGTGAGTGAAGAATAGTCGTTTTGGAACAAAAAGTTTATAGCCCAAACATAAGATGCGTCTAATCCTTTGCTTATATCCGGCTCCCATAGGGGGAATGTGCTTATATAAATGATAATACCAAAAACAAACAAATCAAGTATTGGCATGTTTTTGTATTTCCGAAATGCCGAAATTTTGTTAATTAATTTTTGCATTAAAATAAATCAAAATTAATGCAAATATATTATTTAAGTCTGTACTTCAAATATTAAACTCACATTTACAACCATTTTACAAGGTTAAAATCAGCTTTGTAAGGTAGTAGTGCATTATAAGGTACTATTCTAAGAGTATAATTAATTGTTCCTGGATCTTTAAGTTTTGCATTTATAGTACTTTCAAAAATATTATTGCCCTTTGGAATTAATTCTCCTTGTTCTATAGCTAATAATGAAACATCGTTGTTAAATTCTTCTGTAAGCAATAACTCAAGACGAATATCTTCGGGTGCTATTCCGTTTAAGAAAATTTCTAGTTTTATAGTGATATCATCTCCTGTTTTAGTTTTGTTTTCGGGAGTAATAATATCGATGCTATTTGCTTGAATGCCGCTCCATAACGATGAAAGAAGCTTTTTCCATTTATTTAGTTGAACTGTTTTTTCGTAATTATTTTCTCTGAAAATTAAACTTCTTTGATATAGTAATTTATAATACTTATCGTAATAATCTTTAATCATTCGTCGTGTTGTAAATTGAGGAGCGACTTCGGCTAATGATTTTTTTATGAACTGTATCCAATCCGTTGGGATTTCACTATTCCGCTTATAGAAAAGAGGTATAATTTCGTTTTCGAACATAGAATATAGCGTTTCGGAGTCAAGGTCGTTTTGAAATTCTTGATTATCGTAGGTTCTGTTTTGCGACAAAGCCCAACCAGCTTTTTTCTTATATCCTTCTACCCACCAGCCGTCTATTACGCTAAAGTGCAAACCTCCGTTTAAAACTACTTTCATTCCGCTTGTTCCGCTTGCCTCTAACGGACGCGTAGGTGTGTTTAACCATATGTCAACCCCTTGTACGAGTTTTCGTGCTAGATTAATATCGTAATTTTCTAAGAAAATTATTTTACCTAGAAATTCCGGTTGTTTCGAAATATCGATAATGTGTTTAATTAAGTCTTTACCGGCTTTATCGTTGGGATGTGCTTTGCCTGCAAATATAAATTGAATAGGTCTTTCTTTATTATTAACCAATTCGCGTAATCGTTCTGTGTTTTTGAACAGTAGGTGTGCTCTTTTGTAAGTTGCAAATCTTCTGGCAAATCCTATTGTAAGAGTATTTTCGTTAAGATTTTCGAGAACCTTAATCATGTTTTTGGGATTCTCATATCTTCTTATCCAATTTCGTCGTATTCTTTTATGTAGATAATCAACTAAATCGCTTCTTTGTTCTTGTCTTATTTTCCAGATTTCATCATCTGGTATATTATAAATAGATTTCCATTTGTCTGAATCTTCGAGCCATTCGTTTTGGTTGTTACCCATATATTTTCTATATAGGTTGTGCCAAGATTTGGAAGTCCATGTATTATAATGTACTCCGTTAGTAACATATCCAATATGTAATTCTTCGGGTAGGAAATCTTTGTAAAGTCGTTGGAATATGTTTCGGCTAACTTTACCGTGTAGCATACTTACTCCGTTAATTTCTTGTGCCATATTTGCGGCAAGAAAACTCATCGAAAATTTTTCGTCGGTGGGTTCAGCTTTTCCCAGATTCATAAATTCTTCCCAAGTGATATTAAATCTAGATGGGTAATGAGCCATATATGACCGAAGTAAATCTTCGGCAAAAGCGTCGTGTCCGGCAGGAACAGGAGTGTGAGTTGTAAATAGTGTAGAAGAGCGAATTACATCAAGTGCTTCGGAAAATGTTAAGCTTCTTAATTGCATTAATACTCTGAGCCTTTCGAGTCCGATAAATGCTGCATGTCCTTCGTTAACGTGATAGATGTCGGGTTTTATGTCTAAAAGCCGTATTAATCTTATACCGCCAACGCCCAGAATCATTTCTTGTTTAAATCGGTGTTCGCTATCGCCACCATACAATTGGTGTGTTATTTTTCGATCTTCGTCGTCGTTTTTTTCGTAGTCGGTGTCGAGTAGGTATAATAAGTTTCTGCCTACAGCAAGTTCCCATATTCTTGCAAAAATAGTTCTACCGGGGAATACAACGCTTATTTCTTTCCAGTTTTCGTTGTTGTCAAGCACAGGTTTTACCGGTAAATTACTGAAGTTTTGAGGTATATATTCTTCAAGTTGTTCGTCGTAAGGTGATAGTTTTTGTTTAAAATATCCATGCCGGTACAATAATCCAACTCCAATAATATTAGCATTATAATCGCTTGCTTCTTTTAGATAATCGCCGGCTAAAATACCTAAGCCACCCGAGAAAATTTTAATATTATCATTAAAACCGTATTCCATGCAAAAATATGCAATTCGAGGAGGGGTTTGATGTGTTTTCTCAGCCATATATTCTTCAAATTGTTTTACTACATCATTATAAAGCTGGATAAACTCAAGGTCTTCGGCAAGTTCATTAAATCTATCTGAACTTACATCTTTTAATAATATTATGGGATTATATCGTGATTTTCGCCACAGTTTATGATCAATGTATTTGAAAAGTTTTACCGCATCAAAATTCCACGACCACCATATATTCTCGGCGAGTTTTGAAAGTTTAGCAAACTGATCGGGTACCGATGCAGAAACTTCAATATTTCTCCAATGTGGGGTGTTTTCTCTGTCGTAATATTTTGGTACATATTCTTTTTGCTGATACAATTTTATACTTTCAATTCTATCATTAAGTTTATTAAGTGCTATATCGTAAGCACTAAAATAATGTTTAATAAGGTTTTTCCAAAGGACAGTGGTTGTCGTTTCTTCGGCTATTTCTCGTATTTTCAAATATTCTTCTAATAATGATTTTAAAACATCAGTAACAGCATTAGCAATATCATTAACAATTGTAAGAGTGTCATTATCGTCTCTTTTAATTACAGCAACAGCTTTATTCCCTTCGGGATATTTTTCTTGTATCCATGTGCCAAAACCTGAAAGTGATGTAGTTACAGTTGGTACTTTATAAGCAATACTTTCCATGGGGGTATATCCCCATGGTTCGTAATACGATGCAAAAATTGTAATATCAAAACCTGGTAATACATCATAGTATTCGAGATTAAAAATTCCGTCTTTGCCGTCAAGATATGTTGGTGCAAATATAATACTCAGATTTTTTAATTTTTCGCGTTGGTTTACCTGAACTACGATTGGATCGCTTTCGGGGTTATGTAAGTAATGTGTTAAGATATTATCTGTTTCTGCTTGTGATATGTTGTTTGGGTTGTTTAATATTTCGCAAACTTTTTTGTCGGGACCTATATTGGCAGCAGGTACCATTATGTACCCGATAATATCTTTGTCGGGGTTATTATTTGCTATTTCCCATAGCGAATCTAAATAAACATCTAATCCTTTGTTGCGAAATTCATATCTTCCGCTAGTGCCAATAATAAAAGCATTGTTAGAAATATTTTTACCACTTACGGCTTTTGCTACATCTATTAATAAATGTCGAGAAGTTGATCTAATTTCTTCAAGTTTGTTACTATCCGGAATTATTTTATTGTCGAATCCGTTTGGAGTGATATGGTCGGCAGACTTACCTAAGAAATGCTTACATTCTTTGTCGGTAATATTGCTTACAGTGGTAAAAGCATCTGCATTTTGAGCTGATAGTTTTTCAAGCGAATATTTAGAAGATAAATTAAATTCAATTGCAGTAAGTTCGGGTTTAATATCCTTTATATTTTCGTACAATGGGCGGTTGTTTCCGGCAATGCTTCGTCCCATTATTGTGGCATGGGTAGTAAAAGTTGTAACAATGTAAGGTGTGTGTTCTTTTAGATACAAAATACCTGCACCTGTCATCCATTCGTGAAAATGAGCTATTATTTTATCTCGTGCCGACAGATGGAATTTGCAAAAGCTTTCTATTGCCATACCTGCTGCATATCCAAAAAGTGCAGGTTCAATATAATCCCACTGGCCTGAAAGAGAGTCGAGTTTAAATTTTTCCCACAGTTTACTAAAGATTTCATCTTTTTTAATAAAAAGTGAAGTAAAATCTATAAGAATAATTTTTTGCTCGGGCTGATTTTTTAAATAACCTGTTCGCACTCTTATGTCTTCTTTAAGAGCTTGCATTTTCCATTGCTTAAAAAGCTCTGGTTTTTCGTTAAATTCGGGATGGTCGCCCGATTCTCTCCATAGGTCGGGACCTATTAAAATATAAGATTCACCTAGTACTTCTCTTACATAAGGTGCTTTAGTATTTACAACAGTATGTATTCCACCAATTTTGTTACATACTTCCCAACAAACCTCAAACAAATGTTGCGGATAATTCATAAAATATTTTGTTTAGTTTTTTTTTTAACAGTTTTCTACTCTAATAATAAAGTCACTTAAAACATTCATAAAATTAATAAAAGCTTCGTAAGGCGAGCTGTATGGGTTAAAGTATTTGTGAACGTCGCCATCTGAGAACCATTTTGTGCAAAGGTAATAAAAGTGGTCGCTGGTTTGGAGTTTAAGCCAGTCTTTTTGAATATCTTCATTTGTACATGCTTTTATTTTTGATTCTAAATCGTAAAGTTTATTAAAAGCTTCTTCTTGCAATTCGTTGCCGAGCCATGCTGTAAGGTCGCGTTCTTCGTCTGCCCAGCTAATTGGGTGTGGTACATGAATTGCCGATACGGGTATAAGTTCGTCGGCTACTTCAGATGGAGTATTAAAGCTATAATCTGAAGATGATAATACTTTTTTGGGCAGGTGTTTCAGAAACTCAAATATACCGGTTTCTGCCCACTGATGTTCTCCAAAAGTTTCGTAATCCATAAAAAGGTTAATTACTTCTTCTTTTTTGTCGATACTATTGAGCCAATGAACGTATTTATCGGCAGTAAGAGGCCATTCTGTCCAATCTCTGTTAGAGAATCTAAAAGCAATATCATCGCTAAGTGTAAAATTTTTCAATAGGACTTTAAGTCGAGGGTTTATAGAGTTACAATACATAAAATTAGGGCTTTTCCATCCCAATACATGTTTTGCACCTTCGGTAAGCATTACTTTGTAGCCCATATTAGCTACCATCTCACCAATTTGGTCTGAATATATAAGCTCGGTATTTCTAAAAGTAACAGGTTCTACGTTAAAATGCTTTTTTAGCAAAGCTGTTTGCATTTCTACTTGTTTCTTAAACTCTTCTTCGCTTTTTAGTGCCGAAAGACTATGTGCGTATGTTTCGGCAATGAACTCAACATTTCCGGTTTCGGCAAGTTTTTTAAACGAGTTTAAAACGTCAGGAGCATAAAGTTCAAATTGTTCCAGAGCTACTCCCGAAATAGAATAACTTATTTTAAATTTACCTTTATATTTATTAATTAAATCAAGGAAAAGTTGATTTGCAGGCAGGTAGCATTTTTCTGCTACTTTACGCATAATAGTACGATTTGCGTATTCGTCGAAATAATAATGGTCGTGTCCGATATCAAAAAATCGATATCTTTTAATTCTAAAGGGTTGATGTACCTGAAAATAGAAGCATATTGTTCTCATATATTTTTATATTTCACTGTATTAACGATTCGTAAATATTTTTAACTTTAAAAGCTGCATTGTCCCATTTAATGTTTTCTACTTCTTTTTTGCCAAGGTTTTTAAACATTTTAGTAAGACCTTCATAATTAATTAAACCATAAATTGCATCAGCCATTGCATCAACGTCCCAGAAGTCGAGTTTTACAGCATGTTTTAGTACTTCGGCAACACCCGATTGTTTACTAATAATAACAGGTACGTTTGATCTCATTGCTTCGAGAGGGCTAATTCCGAAAGGTTCAGACACCGATGGCATTACATAAACATCGCTAAGGGCAAACATTTTTAAAACATCGTCTCCTTTTAAGAATCCCGTAAAATGAAATTTGTCGGCAATTTTTAGGGCTGCTACTCTACGTATCATTCTATACATCATGTCGCCGCTCCCAGCCATTACAAATCTTACATTTGGGTCTTTTTGCAAGACTTTATAAGCGGCTTCTACAAAATATTCCGGTCCCTTTTGGAAAGTAATTCTGCCAAGAAATGTTACAACTTTTTCTTTTACACCTCTTTGTATATCAGGAAAATCGCCGGTGCCAAAGTCAACCCCATTATGTACTGTAATTACCTTATTGGGGTCTATTCCGTATCTGTTAACTACTTTGTCTCTGGTAAGGTTACTTACAGTAATAACTGTGTTGGCAGCCAACATTCCTCGTTTTTCAATTTCAAAAACGTTTGGATTTACATTTTCGCCACTACGGTCGAATTCTGTTGCATGCACATGAATAACGAGAGGTTTTTTAGATATTTCGGCTGCTGCTATACCGGCAGGATATGTAAGCCAGTCGTGAGCGTGGACTACATCAAAATCGTTTCCGGCAGCAATTACGGATGCTACTACTGCATATCGGCTTACCTCTTCGAGTAAACTTGTTCCGTATTCGCCTGAAAAATCAAATTTTTCTGAAAATATTTTAGATTTTATTTCATTATGGTCTAGAATTGTGTGTTCAAAGAGTTTAGTATATACTTCGGGGTCGAGATATGGTATAAGTGAACTTCCAACTTCGATATATTTGAGTTTTTCCCAGAATTCTTCGGTATCAGTTTTTTCTTTTGTAATTTCGATATTGCTGGCTTCTTTTAGTTGCATGAATGAGCCGTCTTCGCCTCCGAATAGTTTGGGCACAACAAAAATCATATCAACATCGAAACCTGCTAGAGCACGAGTAAGTCCATAGCAGGCTGTGCCTAAGCCTCCGCTAATATGAGGTGGAAATTCCCATCCGAACATTAGAACTTTCATGCTTTTTTATTTTTAATGTTTTCAATTAATTGCATTGCTCTGAGCAGTTCTGCTACACTCCATGCCTGACTTATGGCTCCTCCTGCATTGTGTGGTGGGTCGCCACAATATATTTCAGAGATACTGCCTATTCCATGATTGCTCATTTCTTTTTCAAAATTGGATATAAGTTGCTCTACAAACCTAACACCTGATTTCCCATAAATGTTTAAATATGCTTCAACGAAAGCACCTAATAGCCAAGGCCATGCTGTTCCCTGATGGTAAGCCATATCGCGTTCTTCTTGATAACCTTCGTATGTGCCTTTATAATCGGGGTCGTTTGGTGCCAGGGTACGAATTCCGCGAGGTGTTAGCAAGTTTGATTGAACTTTGTCGATAATAGATTTGCATATATCTTCGTTGCATACTTTGTATGGTAGTGATACTGAAAATAGCATATTAGGTCGAATTTTCCAGTCTTTATAATCATAAGTTGCATAATCAGCAAGATATCCTTTCTGATTATCCCAAAACATTTCAATAAAAGATTGTTGTATTTGTTCCGGTAAATTCGAGTTATTTGTAAGCCATTCGTTTAGTTTAAACTTTTCTGCTAATTCTTTAAGAAAGCTTACAGCATTAAACCATAGAGCGTTTATTTCTACCGCAAAACCATGACGAGGAGTTACAGGAATTTTATTTATTACCACATCCATCCATGTAAGAGCATATCCTTCTTCGCCTGTGTAAATCAGCCCGTTGGGTTCCATATGGATATTGAATTTCGTCCCTTTTTTATAAGCATCAAAAATTGAAAGCATTTTGGGTAAATAGTCTTTTTTGATTGTGTCAAAATCTCCTGTGTGTTCGAGATATTTTTGAACAGCCCAAAAGTACCATAATGCAGCATCTGCAGTATTGTAAGCTGCACCTTTATTATCTTCAATATTTGGTAATAGTCCGTTTTTTAAACCTGCGGCACTGGTTCGCATTATTTTTTTAAATGTATCGGTATCGTTCATGCTAAGAGTAAGTCCCGGAAGTGAAATAAA
>JAQVOJ010000170.1 GCA_028702675.1 Bacteroidales bacterium | reverse complement strand
AATTCAACATTGTCTTTGTCGATAAAAGGGATTAGAAACCAATTAAATAAAGGGGGTTTATTATAATATGCTTCGCCACAGATGGTCGGACTTAAATACTCTTTTTGTAGTTTCATTTCAAGGCTTACAAGGGCTCTTCTCCTTTCTTCGGAACCTTGCGAGAACGGGTATTGACCCAATCTGATATACGAGGCGGGTATTATTGCAATTAATCCGAGTAACACAAAAACCAATTGAATGCGGTTTAGTACAGGTTTTTTAATTTCGCTGTTTGGGTTTTTTCTTTTTAATAAAAACCTGAAGAACCTTGTTTTATATGCTTTGCGTTTTTTCTTAAATATTATGATAATAGATACGAGATAAAGAATTATAAGAAAAATTAAACTAATATATAGTTTAAGAGCCGGAGTGTAGTTTAATATAAACAACAATATACCCAGAACCTTAGCTCGGTGGTATGGTTTTGATTCATATTTAATTACGGTTTCCCCAATTAAATATGTTGAGTCTTTGTAAAGATCTCTGCTAATTAATAATAGACCACCTGAATTTGTATCGATTTCAATTTCCTTAAAAGTCCTGTTTAAAATTGTAATTGTATCTGATTTTGCAGCTTGGAATTTAATCTTTTCGTTGAGCGGAGTTGTAGATGTAATATTTATTTCGTTATTCGAAACAATACTCACTTCCCCAACAAAATTTGTATTTGCAGAATAAAATACTATTAAAAGAAAAAATAAAGCATGAATTCCTGCAAATGAGATTAATATGTTTCTAATGCGTCTTTTTCGCATTCGTTTATTAGCTTTCTAAATTATATTAAACCATAAATATAAGATTAAATTATTGATTTTAAACTTATGTAAATAAATACTCAGATTTGTGCCAATAGCTATGTTATGGTTTAAATCAACAACATATAACCACCGATAGAATTAGTTTTGTATATTTACAATATTTTCTGATAATAATATTTTATTTATGACTCAATTATCTTCATCTAATAAGCTATCTCTTATTATTCCTGTGCATAACGAAAGGGATAATTTGAAAGAACTCCTTGTAGAGGTGGAAAATGCATTAAATAATATTTCAAACGATTTCGAAATAATCTTTGTTGACGATGGCAGTACCGACGGTTCATTTCAATTGCTAATAGACTTATGTAAAGATAAATCATCTTTTAAACTAATAAGTTTCAGGAGAAATTTTGGACAAACAGCTGCAATGTCAGCCGGAATTACATATTCTACAGGAGATATTATTGTTTTTATGGATGCTGACTTGCAAAACGACCCTGCCGATATTCCTGCATTGATTAGTAAGTTGAACGAAGGTTATGATGTGGTAAGCGGATGGCGAAAAAACCGAAAAGACAAACTTTTATTTAAGAAAATACCTTCTGCAATTGCAAATTTCATTATTAGAAAAATCAGTAAAGTAAATATCCACGATCTTGGATGTTCGCTTAAAGCATATCGCAGAGAAATACTAAACGAGATATACATTTACGGAGAAATGCACAGGTTTTTACCTGTGATTGCTGCAAGAGTAGGTGCTAAAATTACTGAGATTCCCGTAAATCATAAACCACGAAAATATGGAAAATCGCACTATGGACTAAATAGAACTTTTAAAGTGCTCCTCGATTTAATTACTGTACAGTTTATGAGATCGTTTAGTACAAAGCCAATATATCTCTATGGCGGATTTGCATTAATCAGTTTGCTCTTAGGTTTTATCTCAGGGCTTTCTGTAATATTAATGAAAATATTTTGGGGTACAGATATGACAGGCAATCCAATGTTGTTATTAACTGTTTTATTTATACTAATTACCGTAATTCTGGCTCTTATGGGTATCCAGAGCGAAGTCCTGATAAGAATATATCACCAGCAAGGCAGAACAAAACAATATTATATTAAAGAGGTTTATAATGTTGAAATAGAAGATATTAAAGATTAGTTTTGTGAGAATTGAATGATTAGGGATAATAAAAATACAATACTACTCTTAAATCCACCGGGGAGCAAAATGTTTTTCCGCGATTATTATTGTGCCAAAGTATCGAAAGCAAATTATTATTATCACCCCGTTGATCTTGTGTATTTGAGTGGGAGACTTGCAAATTTGGGCGAATTACATGTAATTGATGCTATTGCCGAGCGAATTTCAGCAGAACAGTGCAAGCAACAAATTGTTTCTTTAAAACCTAATATAATATTGTTTTTAAGTTCTGCTCCTTCTTATAAAGAGGATATTTCTTTTATGCGAAAAATGGCTGAACATTTACCCGATTGTAAAATAATTGCTACCGGAGATATTTTTAGGGATTTTAGAAAAAAGGCTTTAGAAGAAAATTCTTTCCTTGATGCGATTTTGCTTGACTTTTCAACTGATGATATTATTAAATATTTGAAAAATACTTCAAATAATACTATTCCCAATATTATTTACAGATCAACAAGCTGTATTATTGAAGGAGATGAAAAACATGATAATGGTAAGTGGATTGTACCCCTGCCATTATGGAATAAATTCAATTTTAATGCATATCATTTCCCATTTGCACGTCGGAAGCCAATTGCTAGTATTCTTACCGATTTTGGATGCCCGTTTTTATGCGAATTTTGTCCGGTAAGCACACTTGGTTTTAAGCTAAGACCTCTTGATGATGTAGTTGATGAATTGAAACTGTTAAACCAATTGGGAGTAAAAGAATTGTATGTTCGTGATCAGACTTTTGGCGTAAACAAAAACCGAACTCTTGAATTTCTTGATAGAATCACCGGATTGCCTTATAAATTTACATGGACAGCTCTTTCTCGTACAGATATTTTGGACGAAGAACTGCTTCAGAAAATGAAGAAAGCAGGTTGCCACACTTTAATGATTGGGATAGAATCGGCAAACGACGATTTTTTGATTAAGCATAAAAAGAATATCAAAGCATCCGAGACTTATAATATTATATCGAAAATTAAAAAAGCAGGTATAAAGGTTGGGGGATTCTTTATGTTAGGATTTCCGGACGAAACAAAAGAATCAATTATCGCAACAGCAGAACTTGCACTGAAACTTCCAATTGATTATGCTTCTTTTAATATTGTTTCGCCTCGTTTTGGCACTAAATTCCGTAAAAGAGCAATTGAACAGGGAGTAGTTGATCCTGAAAATCTTGAAGCGGAATCGTCTGCTGGTATGCCGGTATGGAAGAATCAAACCTTTAGCAACGAGGAACTTCTGGAACTAAAACGTAAAGCTGTAAGTAAATTCTATTTAAGACCCTCGTATTTATTGAAAAGAATTGTAAGTGTACGTACATGGTACGAATTTGTAAATTTGTGTAAGGAAGGAAAAGCATTGTTAATTA
>JAQVOJ010000075.1 GCA_028702675.1 Bacteroidales bacterium | reverse complement strand
ATTTATAATATTTAAGCTTATGATACTGTTATCAGGTGCTCCAGAAAGTTTTGATATGCCACTATGGGCTATCACTCCATTTGTAATTATGCTGCTTATGATAGCAGTAGGACCTTTATTGTTTCATCATTGGTGGGAACAAAACAAAAATAAGTTGATAGTATCTCTGATACTTGGTGTCCCAACAGCTATTTGGTTGATTTCTCAACACCTTACTCATAATTTAGTCCATCAGTTGTTGTTCGATTATGTCCCATTTATTATTTTATTGGGATCATTATTTGTAATAACGGGAGGCATACACCTAAAGGGGGATATCGAAGCTAAACCATGGATTAATACTCTATTTCTTGGTATTGGAGCAATATTAGCTTCATTTATGGGGACTACCGGTGCTGCAATGCTTTTAATAAGACCTGTAATTAAAACTAATTCTGAGAGAAAATTCAAAGTACATACTATATTGTTTTTCATTGCTGCAGTAGCAAATTGTGGTGGCTTATTAACTCCGCTTGGCGACCCGCCTTTATTCCTATTGTACCTGAGAGGTGCAGAATTTACTTGGTTTTTTCATATGTTGCCCGAATGGATATTTGTAAACTTTTTACTTATTACTATTTATTTCTTTGTGGATACATATTTTTACAAAAAAGAACCTTTAGAGAGTATAAAATTTGATAAAACAAATATTGAACCCATTAGGCTTAAAGGAAACCTAAACTTCTTATGGTTGGCTGGAGTGGTTGCTGCTGTTGCTTTTCTTAATAAAGGTTATTTTCCACAATGGGATAGTCATCATGTATTTGAAAACGGAAGTCATGGAAACGATTATTTAGGTTTTATTCGAGAAGGTGCTATGTTGTTAATGGCAATTTTATCACTTGTTTTTACATCAAAGACTTTGCGTAAAGCCAATAAGTTTACATGGGTGCCAATAATTGAAGTTGCATTCCTATTCCTTGGCATATTCACAACAATGGTTCCTGCTTTAATATATTTGTCGGGAAATGCTGCATCGTTTGGTATTACAACTCCTCAGCATTTTTATTATGCAACGGGGAGTTTAAGTGCATTTCTCGATAATGCTCCTACTGCTGTTTCGTTTCACAATTTGGCAATAGGAATGAACGAGGGAGCAATACCAATATTTGGCAATGGATATGTTGCAGGTGTTCCTGAAATTCTACTTACAGCTATTAGTGTGGGGGCTGTTTTCTTTGGTGCAATGACATATATTGGAAACGGTCCAAACTTTATGGTAAAAGCTATTGCCGAAGAAAATAAAATCAATATGCCTAGCTTCTTTGGGTATATGATTAAATTCTCATTAATAGTTCTATTACCGATTTATATAATTACCCAGTTGATATTTATTTAGTTTATAATCTTTATAAAACAAATTTACCCTCTACTTGATATTAGTAGGGGGTATTTTTTATGAATTAAAAGAACTAAATTATAGTTAGAAACTGAATATTTTTATTCCTTTTTCTTTTGCTCTCGATACTTTTTAAAAGTTATTGCATCCCAATACTTTTTCATTAAGCCTCCAAAAGTATTGAAGTCTTCGGTATAAAACAATCCTACACCTTGAGTATATTGTCCTAAATCTGAATTGAACTCACTATTCGCATGGTTGTATCCTTTTAGTCTCAATCTACCGTTTTCAGTGATTTTTAATTGGATATCAACATTTCCTACAATGTTGCTAGCTTGACTATACTGTTCTGTTAGACCAACATTTCCGTCAATTAGCAATCTGTCGTTAAATAATTGTGTTGATAACGCTACTTCTACTTCCTGGGGGGTAAACTCATCACCTGGTCTGTACTTAAGACCAATATCAAAATCTTTACTTATTTGTGATAGCCAGTTGCTAATTTGGTTTGATGCCCATTCGCTTGCAGTCATACCAACAGGGATTCCGGTTCCACCTCCGTCAGTAACCATATATTCGGGAGTATAAAAACGATTCATAATTAGCAAATACAATACTTGTTTATTTTTCTCGTCATCGCTTAAACTCATTAGTTGAGACTTAACTTTGTCATCGGCACTAGGAATATTAATATCAAAACTTACCAATGGCGACATAAGGTTTTCTTTCATATGAATTATACACTCAACATTAGTGAGTTTACGATATACGGCACTTGTATCAACGCCTGCCATTAATTCTGTTAATGGTGCTCTTACATTATATACAGCATCAAGATCAAGTCTTGCTTCGTATGGATCACCTGCCCAAACAATAGTTCCTCCTTGCTTAACTTCAAATTTCTTGTTTATTATATTTTGCATGGTAAATAAGTAATTGCCTCTTACAATTTCAACGTCTCCTGTCATATTAAAAGTTTCGTCGGAGTCGTAATATATATTTAAATTACCATTGCCAAATCCTCGTATTAGGTCCCCAACTTTAGGGTCGAATACGATCTGAGCTTCTGCATCGGGTGTAAGTTCAATATTTAAGTCGATAAAATATTTGAAAGACGATGATAAACCTACAACTCCATTACCATTACCATTTTCATAATCTTCGGGAGCAATAAAAGTTACTAATTCATTATCGCTAGTTTCATAAAAATCAGTCATCGGTAAAACAAATATAGTATTGGGGTCGGTTTTAACATCTACACTTATTCCAAATTGTTTCATATCTCCCGAAATGCTGATATCTCCTGTGCCATATGCAGTACCATAAAATAATTGGTTGTCATTTTCGGTAGTATTCATCATTTTTAGATTATTAGCTTTAATATCAAAGTCAAAACTAATGTCTTTAAATTTGTTGTGATAAACTCCTCCGTTAATAATACCTGTATTGCTCATCTCATCTTTCACAACAAAGTCTTCGAATAGTATTGCATCATTAGTGATTTTTACAGTATCATCAAGTATTGCATGCAATTTAAGATAATCGTAAGTAAGTTCGGCTCTTTCAAAATCCAGATAGCCACCTATTTCGGGAGATTTTAGATATCCTTTTGCAAAAATCTTTCCATCAAGTAAACCTTTAGTATCGCTAATTTCAATTGTTCTAAGATAAGGATCAAGTATTTCAAGCTTAAAATTATTTATGTCGCAAACAAAATCTAAAGAATCTTTTTTAGGGATATAATTTCCATTGAATTTAAGGAAATAGTTAGAGCCCATGATTCGTAATCCGTTTTTGTTTTCTAACCAGTCGGCTGAGATATCAAATCTGCCAAAATCCTCTTGATTTACACTAAACCTATTGATTGAAATCGAGGTTGTAAATATAGGATCTTTATATATAGAAGCAAATCTACCATTTGCAGTTAGAATTCCTCCTAATTCGTATCCAAAATCTTCGAGTAAGAAATTAACATTCTCTAAATTGACATTTTGAACATAAAATCTTAATAGCTTATCTCTTTGTTCCGAAACAAACCCATCTAAACGTAGAGCTTGATTATTATATTTTACAATAAAATCCTGTACTTCAATTTCTATACTATCTACAATTACAGTAGATGAATCAATATCCCAACGAGTATTAGAAACAATGAAATGTGAAGGATAAATGGAAGTAACAATCTTGGGAAGATTTGTAATTTCAGAATTTTCTAATTTTGCTGAAAGTTTAATATCTCCTGAATAATTTACTGTATCAAAATCGTTCCAAATAAAACTAAAATTTACACTATCTGATTGTGCTTTTAGCTTTAAGTTCGGATTTTCAAAAATCATAAATCTTTCATTATTAATACTATCGGCAAAAAAGTCTAAATACAACGCACTATTATCTGCGAATAAGTCTAAATCTCCATTTATTATATTTATACTATCGTAACTAAGATTTGGCAAATCAACATTAATAAAAGCAGTATCTATGTCGCTATATAAGCCACCTGAAATTTTTATGGAATCGCTTATTAAAAGATTGGGTACAAACATTGCCGTAAAATCATCCAACTTTTGGAAGCTTATATCAAAATCAAGATGACTATTTTCATCTTTAAAGAAATCGGTAGAATATGTATTTAATTTTGGTAAATAGAAATCTAAAATATGAGGTAGAGATTCACTCAGTTCTGTATAGGAAAATATCCCTTGAATTTTAGCATTAAATATATCGGAGTTTATATTAATAAATTGCAAATCATTATTTGTACCTGTGCTTATATCTAATTCATTTACTGAAATTTTATTGCTGTCTCGCGAATAGCTTAAATTGCGCATTTGTATTAATCCTTGTATAGTACTAATATCTTTACCTTCAAAATCTGCTACCAGTAATAATTCTACCTGGCTTTGAGCAGAAGTATCAATATTAGTTTCATATAAATCTGCAAAAATACTAGCAGCAAAATCTACTACCGGTGTTCCTGTTGTATTATCATAAGAGCCTAAAAATTCAACGTCCATGTTAGGGTCTTTTATAAGAAGTTCACCATTAAACATAGTGTTACTAACAGACCCATTGAATGATACATTAGAATAATTATAAGCTTTAAGTCCAAGTTGGCTTAGTTTAATATCAATATCAGCAGTAAATTGATTTAGAGTATCTAAAGTTCCTCCAATTTTGGTGTCAAACGAGACGATCCCAAAATTTTCAGTATCCATCATAATATGTCCTACATCAATTTTGTTTCCCGTTAAAGTTCCATTATAGGTAATAAAACCTGATTCAAGTTCGTTTTTTACTGAAATATCTGTTTTAAGATTGCCCACCGGAGTATTAAATTCACCATAAGCGACTAAATCATTGTAAAGTCCTACCAAATTCCCCTTAAAACTAATTAAGCCTACTTGGTATGCATTTGCTGGCAAATCGGGATTTATTCCTGAATTAATTACGCGAAGAATCTTTTCTACGTCAATAACCGAAACCTGCATATCACCTACATCGCCAAAAATGAAAGTATTTTCTAAATCGGGTAATCCATTTATACTTAAATCTGCATAAAGGTGTGTTTGATATCCATATTTAAGTGCGAAGTTTTTAAGTTTTATATCAGAAAGTCGTCCTTTTATATTACCGGCAAAATGAACTTTATCGTTAGATATGCCTATATCAGGCAAAAAACATCTTACATCACTAAGTGAAATTACACAGGTATCAATATCTAAATCAATCTTTGTATCATTAATAATGTCGTCTAGATAGTTTTCGTCATCGCCTTGAATATTTACAGAAGCAACTAGGGAAGATTTTGCGGTTTTTATCACTAAATCATTTAAAACAATACCCTGAGGTTGGTAAATAATATGTGTTGACAAGTTATATAGTTTAAAACCTATTGATTCTTTAAAGCATAGATTATTTAAATCTAATTCGATAGTATCGCCATACATCTGAAAATCGCTAACAGCAACACTCAATCCTGAAACTTCGATATGAGCGGGGTCGAATCCATTAGTTTTAGTTTCTTTAGTAAAGTCATTGTATCTTAACCGGGCCGAAACTAAATCAAATTCATTGAGGAAAATATTTATACCTTCTGATTCTGTAGTGTCTGTGCTGCTAAATAATTCAAGAATAAAATCGGTGTTTGCTTTCCCAAGAGTATCAACATAAGCATTTATATAAGGTTTATTAAGTTCAAGTTTATCAATATAAATTGTACGGCTTTTAATTTTAATATCAGCAATTTTTGCAAAAACACCATCGGCATAAAGTAAAGTATCACCGGTTTGGTCTTCGAGATAGACACCACTAAATCCAAGTTTTGCAGGCAATTTAACATCAAATTTCTGAATACTGAGTTTTAATTCATACTCTTGAGCAAAATAATCTACTACCGTAGTTATTACAAATGATTGGAACTTTCCCGACTGCAATAGAAGAAATATAAGCACTACAAAGTGTATAAATGCCAGCAACAGAATCGTTATTACTCTACCAACGCGTTTTCTCACCTTTATATTTATATGACAACAATTTCCTTAGTTTAGCAAAACTAATACCCAATTTGTTTTTTCAAAAGTTTTTTTCAATACATTTTGTTAATTTTGCAAACTTAGTATGGTTAATAAAAATCCGATAATATTAGCAGTAGAATCTTCGTGTGATGATACTTCAGCAGCAGTTTTGTGTGGTCGCAAGCTTCTTGCCAATATTACTGCTACACAAGAAGTTCACGAGAAATACGGAGGTGTTGTTCCTGAATTGGCTAGTAGAGCACATCAGGCTAATATTATTCCTGTAGTTTATTCAGCAATAGATGAAGCCGGAATAGATGTTAATCAGATTGATGCAATTGCGTTTACTCAAGGTCCCGGATTATTGGGGTCGCTAATGGTTGGAAGTGCGTTTGCAAAAGGTTTTGCTCTTGCGCTTAAAATCCCATTAATAAGCGTTAATCATTTGCATGGTCATATATTATCGCATTTTATTGTTGAGAACGAAGCGAGTGTTATAGAAACGAAATTCCCTTTTTTGTGTCTTCTTGTCTCGGGAGGGCATTCGCAAATTGTTATTGTTAAGGACTTTTTAGAATTCGAGATTTTAGGAGAAACTATTGACGATGCTGCGGGAGAAGCTTTTGATAAATGTGCTAAAGTTATGGGACTACCTTATCCGGGAGGTAGAGAAATTGATTTACTGTCTCAAAATGGTAACCCATTAGCTTTTAAATTTGGCCTCCCACGTATCGAAGGGTTTAACTATAGTTTTAGTGGACTTAAAACGTCTTTTCTTTACAAAATCAGAGATAATTTAAAAATAAATCCAAGTTTTATTGAAGAAAATAAAGCCGACTTAGCTGCAAGTTTGCAAAAAGCAATAATAGATATACTTATTAGTAAATTGGTAAAGGCAGTAAACCATACGGGAATTAATACTATTGCATTAAGTGGAGGTGTATCTGCAAATGATGGTTTACGATTAAAATTGACAGATTTGGCAGAAAAGAATAATTGGAAAGTGTTTTTACCAAATAAAAAGTTTACAACAGATAATGCAGCAATGATTGCAATTGTAGGCTTATATAAATATAAAAAAGCACTGTTCAGCAATCAAGACATTACACCCAAAGCAAGAATGAGTCTTATGGATTTATAGATTATTCTGTTGTTATGTCATATTGGCACAATATTACGATTGGCAAATAGTTTGATTATTACAAATACAAATATAATATTATGGTAATTTGGATAATTTTTGGTGCTTTTATTTTGTTAAGCTTTATAGTTAGTAACCAATTAAAAAGTAAATTTAAAAAATATAGTAAAATACCGATTGATTCCGGTTTGAGTGGTGCTGAGGTTGCAACAAAAATGCTTCACGACAATGGAATTTACGATGTTAAGATTATTTCGACCCCTGGTAAACTAACAGATCATTATAACCCAACAAATAAAACTGTTAATTTAAGTCAAGCCGTTTACGGAAGCAGATCGGTTGCAGCAGCTGCCATAGCTGCTCACGAATGTGGTCATGCAATTCAACATGCCAAAGCATATAGTATGCTTAAACTACGCTCAGAACTTGTTCCAATTGTTAGTTTTGCAAGTAAATGGGTACAATGGGTAATACTTGCCGGAATTTTGTTAGTACAGGCATTTCCTCAGTTATTGTTGGTTGGTATTGTGCTTTTTGCCTTAACTACACTTTTTTCAATAATTACTTTACCCGTTGAAGTTGATGCCAGCCGTAGAGCCTTATCTTGGCTTAGCAATGCCGGAATTACTTCTGGAACTAACCACAAATATGCAAAAGATGCTCTTAAATGGGCTGCTTATACTTATTTTATTGCTGCATTAACATCTATCGCAACCTTAGTTTATTATATATTAATATTTATGGGTGCAAGAGACTGATTTACTGGTGTTAATATAGATTTAAATAAATATTTTGAAAAAAAAACTTAAATTTATTTTAATATTGGCAACCTATTTTATTAATTTT
Source organism: Bacteroidales bacterium (assembly GCA_028702675.1). Classification (GTDB taxonomy): domain Bacteria; phylum Bacteroidota; class Bacteroidia; order Bacteroidales; family ML635J-15; genus JAQVOJ01. The sequence continues at coordinate 5,974 of JAQVOJ010000075.1, read as the reverse complement.
GGTCTGATTATTGAATTTTGTGGCAACATTAATTATTAAATTTTGTTAAACCTAATTTATTAAAAATATTTGAATTATGAACCGAGTATTATTATTAGCAATTGCTCTATTAGTAACAATTAGCGGATTTACACAGCAAAAGAAAGCCAGTGTTAGTTGGGATAAAACTACCCATAATTATGGCACTTTTAAGGAAGAAGCAGGACCACAAACTGCAAAGTTTACTTTTAAAAACACAGGTAGTGAGCCATTAATTATTACAAATGTTAGAGCATCCTGTGGGTGTACGTCTCCTAACTGGACAAAAGAACCTGTTGCTCCAGGGGCAGAAGGATTTGTTACTGCTGCTTACGATCCTCGTAACAGACCAGGTAAGTTTAATAAATCGATTACAGTAACTACTAATACAGAACAGCCAACAACAATATTGAGAATTACTGGAGACGTAACGCCAAGAGAAAAAACAATTGAAGATTATTATCCTAAAGCATATGGTGATATTCGGCTTAAAACCAGCCATTTAGCTTTTGTTAAGGTGTTTAATACCGAAGTTAAAATAGACAGTATTCCTGTAGTTAATATGGGAGAACAAGATGCTACTATTACTTTTAGGAATATTCCTCCTCACTTGACTATTAGTGTAGAGCCTGCAACATTAAAAGGCATGAAAAAAGGAGACAAGCATGGACAAAAAGGTAATATAGTTGTGAAATACGATGGTACTCAGAAAAACGATTGGGGTTTTACTATGGATAGGATAGAAATGGTAATAAACGGCGAAGCAAATAGAAACAGACTCTCGATTAGTGCAACTATTGAAGAAGATTTCTCACATTTAACAGAAGCAGAAAAAGCTAATGCTCCAAAGATTAAGTTTGAAAGCACAGATTTTGAGTTTGGTAAATTAACTCAAGGCGAAAAGGTTAGTTATGACTTTGTGTTTACAAATAATGGAAAATCAGATTTAGTTATAAGAAAAATTAAAGCTTCTTGCGGTTGTACTGCTACTAGTCCTGAAAAAATGGTTATTAAACCAGGCGAAAAAAGTAAAATCTCAACTACATTTAATAGCCGTGGAAAACGTGGAAGACAAAATAAAACTATTACAGTTATTACAAATGATCCAAATTCGCCTAGTACTATCCTTAAAGTAAAAGGTGAAGTTGAAGGTTAAATTGCTTTAAGTATTTTTTTTAAAGACTGACACTTTAAAATGTCGGTCTTTTTTTTTAATTTGGCATTAATTATTTATCAATATTATAATAATGAAAAAGTTAATATTAATTATCAGTATAGTTTTATCAATTACATTAACAAATAAGGCTCAAAAACATACTTATTATAACTATAAACCTAACACCATAATCCTAAAAATTAAACCGGAATATAAATCACAAATTCAAAACAAAAAGTATTTACATTATGAAATTGAAGAAATATTAAGCGAAGACGATATTAAATCAGTAATTCAAAAATTTCCTAATAGCGAAGTTCCCAATAAAAAGACCAATATTGACGGTAAAGCTTATACAGATATCACAACTATATATGAAATAGAAATAGACGAAAACAGAGACATATTTGAAATAATTAATCGTTTGAAAGAAACAGATATTATTGATTATGCACATCCATATTATATTCCTGAATTGCTCTATGTTCCAAACGATCCGCTAAATTCGAGTAATCAATGGTATATTGAGATTATAAAAGCATACGAAGCATTTGATATTCACAGAGGAGATACAAACTTTGTAGTTGGGATAAGCGACACCGGAACAGATATTGATCATCCTGATTTATTATATAATATTGCCTATAATTGGAACGATCCAATTGATGGTATCGATAACGACAACGATGGCTTTGTTGACAATTTTAGAGGATGGGACTTAGCCGAAAACGATAATAATCCACAGGCAGAAGCTTCTGAACATGGTATATGGGTTAGCGGATTATGTGCACCCGAAACTGATAATGGAATTGGACTTACCGGTGCTGCTTACAATTGTAAGTTCTTACCCTTAAAAATTTCTGATAGTGATAATATTCTTACAATGGCTTACGAAAGTATTGTATATGCTGCAGATCATGATTGTAATGTTATTAATTGCTCTTGGGGGAGTTTAGCTTATATGGAAATGGCACAAGACATAATTAATTATGCTACAATAAATCGTAATGCATTAGTAATAGGAGCTTGTGGAAATAATCACAACGAAGAGCTTTTTTATCCCGCTTCATACGATTATGTATTTTCAATTGCTGCAACTACCGAACTTGACCAAAAATGGTCGCCCGATAACACTGGAACTACCGGCGGTTCAACATATAATTATAGAGTTGATTTAAGTGCTCCAGGTGCAATGGTTTACACAACAAATAATGGTGGATATACTACTGTATGGGGAGGGACAAGTTTTGCAGCTCCTATAGTTGCTGGTGCAGCAACTCTAGTGTGGTCTTATTATCCCGATTTTTCTGCTCTTCAGGTAAAAGAACTTTTGAAAATAAGTGCCGACAATATTGATACTGTTCCTGATAATGCTCAATATGCAGGTAAATTAGGCGCCGGAAGATTAAATATGTATAAAGCACTAAATATGGAGCATACTCCATCATTAGTTTTGGAGAAAATTACAATCGAAGACGATAGAGAAAACGATTATACCAATAGCGATACTGTGCTTATAAAGGGAATACTTACAAATTATCTCGCTCCTGCCTCAAATCTCAAGCTAAATATTAGTTGCGATAATCCGAATATCGAAATAATAAGTGAAGAAATAAATCTTGGAACTATTGGAACTCTTGAGTTTATAGATTTTGAAAATGAACCTATCAAGTTTAAAATACTCAATAATTTAGATTACAATAGTAATATAATGCTTAGGTTAGATTATCAGGCAGATAATTACGAAAAAACACAATATATCGAAGTATTTGTGAAACCTTCGTATAAGCAACTTAATGCAAATAATATAAGTATAAGCATTCCCTGTAATGGGCGAATAGGGTTTGTAGATCAAAATTGTAAAATTGGTAAAGGAATGATTTATAATCAAGTTGAAAGTTTATTTTATGATTGTGCTTTAATTATGGGAACAAATTCAGAGACAGTGTCTTCAGCTGTAAGACAAGAGTCTGATTTTTTTACCCAAGAACAATCGCAAAAATTTGCACCTGGCATATATGCAGATCAAGAGATTGTAGCAAAATTTAATGATAGTTGTGCCGACAATAGTATGGGAATTGATATTTTTTGCAGAGCAATGGCTTGGAACAATCCCGATTATAATAACTTTATTATTTTAGAATACGATTTTATTAATGCTACAAGCAACACAATTACTAATTTCTATGCAGGACTTTTTGCTGATTGGGATTTAATTTCTGCTGCAAACAACAAAGCTGACTTAAATGTTGAAAATCAATTATTCTATTTTTGGCATACAGGAAATCAATCAATGTATAGTGGTATGCAAATCTTGAATATGCAAAATCGGCATCATTATGCTTTAGAAAATATTGAAGGAGGAGATGGCGTGATAGATATTACCGATGATTTTAGTAAAAGTGAGAAGTTCCATGTTATTTCTAATTCACAACCACAAGCAGGAGAAGGGGAGAATGGGAACGATATTGTCGGTGTTATTTCTGCCGGACCATTTTCGATTGAATCAAACGACACCCTTACAATGGCTTTTGCATTTCATGCAGCATCAAATTTTTACGATTTGAGTCTATCTGCACAAAAGGCTGATTATTTGTACAATGAAATATTACACCCATCATCTATTCTTGATGATACATATTCTGAATTGCGGATTTACCCAAATCCTTCGAATAATAAGTTTAAACTCGCACTACCTGATAATATGGTAAACCGAAATTTAGTTTTAACTATTACAGATATGTATGGGAAAGTTTACCTTAAATCTTTGTACACTTCAATTGATAAAATAATAGAGTTTGATACAAACCTAAGTACAGGTGTATATATTATTAATATACGTACTGATTCATATAATTTAACAAGTAAGCTTATTATAAAGGATTAGCTTATTTTTCTAAAAAGGTTTTTAGGATTTGTTCGCTGCTTTTAATACTTTGCATAAGCCATTTGAACATAATATCGGTTTTTTCATTATCATTAAATTGATATTTGATGTCAGAATTATTTAGTTTCAATCTGAGGTAATGCAAACAAATAGCTGCTGAAACTGATATATTAAAGCTTTCGGTAAATCCATACATTGGGATTTTAAGAAATTCATCGGCATTTTCCATTACTATATTACTTAAACCAGGAAGCTCTGAACCAAAAAATAATGCGAATTTACCACGTGAAATATCAAAGTTTTCAAGTTTTACATCATTAGTGTGAGGAGTAGTGGCAACAATTCTGTATCCATCTTGCCGTAATTTATTAATAGTACAAATTGTATTATTTTCTTTTTGATTATAAAAATTAAGATTTAGCCATTGCGAAGCACCTAAGGACACATCGGGGTTAATTTGGTATTCGTTTCGGTTTTCGATAATATGAATATTTTGAATTCCAAAGCAATCACATGAACGCAGCACAGCATTAGCATTATGTGATTGATAAATATCTTCTAGTACGATTGTTAGATAATTAGTTCTTTGGTTTAAGACTTCATTGAATCGTTCTAATCGTTTTTCAGTAACAAAATTAGACAGATATTTAACAATATCAGAAGTTTTTTTCTTCATAATTTATGGTATAAAAAAAAGAGACACACAAAGTGCTCTCTTTTTTTAAAAAAACTCTTAAAACTTATTAAATTACTTAACAGCATTTTTGAGTTCACTACCTGCAGAAAATTTAACAACATTCTTAGCTGGAATGTTAATTACTTCGTTAGGTTTTTGTGGATTACGACCTTTACGGGCAGCTCTTTTGGTAACACCAAATGAACCAAATCCAACTAAAGCAACACGGTCACCCTTTTTTAAAGTGTCAGTAGTTGCTCCAATAAAAGCGTCTAATGCTTTTTTAGCATCAGCTTTTGTAAGTCCGGCTTTCTTAGCCATTGCATCGATTAATTGTCCTTTGTTCATAACAAAACGATTTTTTAAGGTTAATAAATTGATTTTCAAATTTAATTAGTACAAATATAGGCGATTATTCTACAGTAGCAAGGCAAACAGCCATAAAACCTCAATTTTGTTAATATTTTGGGCAAATTGTTAATAAACCTGCTGTTATTTTTACTAAAACCCTTAAAATTACAGGCATTTAAATATTTTTATCTAAATCTTTTATGTTTTTTTCTTAAAAAATTTATCATATTATAAAAATAATAATATTTTTGCAACGCATTTGAGTAAAATATGGAGGAATGGCAGAGTGGTCGAATGCGGCGGTCTTGAAAACCGTTGTCCGGGCAACCGGACCGGGGGTTCGAATCCCTCTTCCTCCGCCAGTACAGAAAGCAAAAAGATGTAAAACCCTGAAAACTAACGAATTCAGGGTTTTGCTTTTTAAGTAATTTCAGCAAAAAAACGCACTTTTAGGGGTATTTGCGTTACCAATTCGTTACCCATTATTTTTTTAGGGTAAGTGGTAACGAATTGGGTTCTTTAGCACTGGTTTACAGCACTTTGCATTTTGTGTTTTGAACCATAATAGTTTACTTTAATTTTAAAAATGAGTGTGTATTATGGAAAAACGAACAACATTTAGTTTATTGTTCTTTATCAAAAGAACAAAAATCCTCAAGACTGGTGAAGCACCAATCTACATGAGAATTACAGTTAAAGGCAAAAGAGCCGACATCGCATTAAATCGGAGTGTTGACCCAAATATTTGGAGTACTGAAAAAGGAGCTTGCCGAGGTACATCAAAAGAAGCCAGATCGATAAATATGCTAATTGAAAGCATTAAGACGCAGATTCACCAAAATGTTATTTACATGAGAGAAGATAACAAACCAATTTGTGTTGAATC
>JAQVOJ010000074.1 GCA_028702675.1 Bacteroidales bacterium | reverse complement strand
GGCTTGAAGAGTTGGCACCTGAAAAGCCTCACTCCCGCTACCGCCACAATACATACGAAGATAACGGAGATGCTCACCTAAAACGTACAATAATGGGACGCGAAGTGGTTGTAGCAATTACAAACGGTAAACTCGACTTTGGTCCATGGGAACAAATCTTCTATGGCGAATTCGACGGCAAACGCCGAAAACGGGTTTTGGTTAAAATTTTGGGGGAATAATTTAATAATACACTAATTTCAAAAAACTATGTGGAAAAAACGATTAATATATTTTTTGATACTTGCATTTAGCATTTTTATAGTTTTCATTCCAATTATTTGGAAATTTGAAGAAAAAATATATTTCCAAGCATGGATAGGTGATTCTATTTCCTTGGCAGTATTTGTAATCCTATATGGACTTACATGGTTAATGTACAAGTACAGAAACAATAATAAGTATATTAGAGTTATTAAGTGGGGAATTTTTATTTTAATCAGTTTTATTATTATTTCAGTAGTTTTAATAATAATTTCGACATTAATAAACTTGAATGATGATATTTCATTTACACTTGAAACAATTGGTTCATTTATGTTATTTGCTTCATTTTTGTTAGTTACACTTTTTTTAATTCAATACTTTGTTTCCTGCAATAAAATGAATGATTTATTTATAATTCCACTTTTCACTTTAGTTTTAGGTTTAATTTTTAAAATATTTCATTTTCCAGGTGCTATTATACTAAGGTTATCTTCAATATTTTTGTTTTCATTAGTTTATATATTTATTATTCATAATAAAATTACAGAATACAATAAAGCGACAAATCGATTCTTGAGTTTCTTTAGAAACTTTATTTCTATTGCATTTACAATAAGTATGTGGAATTTTTTGTTTCATTTAGAAAGATTACCAACACTAGTAATTAAACCTATTTCAATAGTTTTACTAAGCATTTCTTTTTTGATGTTGGTATTCCTTTTACCAAGTTCTAATTTTATTAACTGGACAATGCAGCATAAAAAACAGTTTTATTTTGCAATTCTTATTCCAATGATATTTTTTATTTTGTATTATTCTACAACTTATGTTTTTCCTGAAGTCGTCCAAAAAACCTTTCAGAAAGAAATTTTTAAACCCTATAAAATTGAACATAAAATAGGACTTGAAAAATTATAGATTACTATAATGTAGTATCGAATTAATCAAAGGATATTTCACTAGTTTATTTTCATAAATACATATCAAAAACTTATCATCAGGCGAAAATGCAGGATATAAACCTTTAAATGTAAAAATGTTAATCAGTAGCCTATCCTTATCAAGACTATACAATAATGTATTTGCTTCTCCTTTCAAATTAATAGCATAATAATTCCCATCAGACGAAATATCGGCAAAAGAAATAATAGTATCACGCATAAAATCTCCACAATATGCATTTGGAATAAATAAATTTACAAATTCTTCGGAACAACTAACATCATTACTGTTAGTGAGATAATCTCTTAACATCAAAAAATCGTTATCTCCAAGATTTACATCCCACTCTTTATACCGCATTTCAAGATCTGACGTAATAACTCTTTCATTTAAATCGAATCGGGTAATTTTAAAAATGTCTTTTGATGACTCAACGGTAACTCTTTTAACTTTAAAATATGATGCATCCATCCAATAATATCTATTAAAAGAGAATTCAGATTCTTTAAATTTAACATTAGCTATACTTATGTAAGGAAACTTATATCTATCACCACTACAAAAATGTGAAAGGATTATGTAATCAGAATTACTATTAAAAACTGCACTACATATATTTAGATAATCATTGTTATTTTCTGAATACAAGCTATATTGTTCCTCATTACTATTATAGTACATAATTTTGGCGGTACCATCAACTGAGCCACTAACAAGAAACCGCTCGTCGGGTGAAATATCTATTGAACTAATTGTATCACTGTGTTCCTGAATTGTTTGCAACAATTCACCGGTAATTAAATCAAATATTTTAATCTTATTCATTTCAATACACGCTAAGTGCTTGTGTCGTAACGAATAATCTATAATATCTATGGTATTATTAGGGTGATAGGTAGTCTTAGTAGAGTATTTCAATTCTCCGTTAATATCAAATACATGAGTAAGTCCACTATTACACACTACAATTACATATTTCTCATCGTCAGTAATTTTAACCAACAAAATATCCTCATTAAATTTTTCATTTAATTTAACTTGTCCGTTTTCTTGCAATACAATTATACTTGAGTCTTTTAGATACGCATAAATATAATTTCCATTTTTACTAAAATCCGTACTAATTATTTCATTATTACAGGTCTGTGTCCAGATTATTTCATTATAAATACTATCATTCTCACTTTCTTTAATTCTTTCGAGGTAATTATAAAAAGTATTGAATACAGCTTTTTCGGCGAGCTTTGAAGGATACGTATCGTAAGCTTCTTTAGCAATATAAAATGACTGAACATAAGCATTGTTATTGCCAAGTGCATAAGCAGCAAGCATTTTTGAACGCGACTCTTTAGTTAACCTTACAAAGTAAATAGCAATAACTGCTAAGACCAAAAACACAGCAAACACTGATGCTATAATAATTCTATTAAGAACCTTTTTACGTTTGCGTATCTCTGTTCTGCACATCTTCACAAAACTATCCAGCTCATCCTCGAGATACAGGCTTGCTTCGTATCGGCTCAAGTAATCCAAATCATCCGGGCTTAATATTACATCTCTGCTTTTGTAATTGGCATACGCATTTTCGATAAATTGCCGAACTTCCAGTAATTCCTTCTCAGCAATGGTAATTTGCTCGTATATTTCCTTTGCCAACGCATCGTGCCGGAGTTCGTATCGCCCTTGGTCGTCGCGGTCGCGCATTATGCGGAGATCTACAAAATGGTGAATTAGCTGTTCGGTTTTCTCAGAACTTATATCTTTGCCCAGCATACGGCTGTATGTTACCGCTTCTTGTATGGTAATCTGCCGCTTGGTTCCCTGCACCGATACAAATGCCTTTAGCAAGCCCAATCCGTCTTCGGGTGTTTCAAGGCTGCGTATTTGTTCATCGAGAAACTGCCCCAACAAATCGGACACATTGCCCATGCGGTCGAGCAAAGACTCGTCCCAAATCCGGTTTTGTGTAGGTGGGTATTCACGGAATAATTTATCGAGATACACCTGCAAATAGGTAAGCTCAACATCGGGGCGGTCGGGTGCCAGTTTTTCGAGTAAAAGTTTTGGAAATCCTTCGGATATATTTATTCCGGCTACATTGCAAGGTCCGGAGATTACCTGCTCGGCTGCTTGGCGTGTCATTTTTTCTATTCGAAGGCGGTTGCGAAAAATATCCGGGAATACCGGCTCAAATTCTGTAATACCGGCAAGATATTCTTCCCTGATTACAAAAAGCATACGGCAGGGAATTTCACTTTCGGCAAGCTTTTTAATGTTTTTAATAAACTCAGCACGCTCGTCTCGTGTTCCGAAAATAAACAACTCCTCGAACTGGTCGAAAATAAAATGTATAGGTTTAAAATGATCGAGATACAAGGAACGTACCTGCTTAAACAATGAAACATCTGTTTTAGTAAGCTCCAAACTATGCTTTACCACAGCATCTTTAAAGCTCTGGTTTATATCAGCTCCCCTGCGAATACTTACAGGCAACCAGTCGCTATCGCTAAACTTATTAGCAAGACCACAATACACCAAGCTGCTCTTTCCGGTTCCAGAAACTCCATACAGCAACAAAACTTTTTGCTCAAACACCCGCTGATACAAATATTCGGTTTCTTCGTCACGACCAAAGAAAATCGCTTTGTCTTCTTTCGTGTAACTATCTAAAAATTTAAACGGACTTTTCATTTATCTATAATCTCTAATTTTTCTGAACCTCAAAATATTACATTATTACATCAAACATTTTACATTTTACATTATCACATTTTACATTACCACATTTTACATTACCACATTTTACATTATCACATTTTACATTATCACATTTTACATCCCAACATTTCACATCAAACATTTTACATTATACATTTTACATTTTACATTATCACATTTTACATTATCACATTATCACATCAAAAACACACTACCTAAAAATCTATTTTTCAACCTGCAAATTACAAAATTATAGAACAAATAAAAAGAGAATCTATAAACTTAACTATCTTAACCACTAAACTTGTAAGATTATTTGTAATTGAAATTTAGCATACTAATCAAACATACTATTTGACACTATTACACTAAACTCAACATATTATTACCTTATTATTACAATTTTTAATATTTTATTTGTTTTAATATTTTTATTTGTTTTATCTTTACTACATATAAATATATAAATCATTTAACAACGTAAAAATACTTTCTTATGAAAACAATTCTTAGACTAAGTTTGTTGTTTTTATTTTTGCATTTTTCTAATCAATCAACATCACAAATTAACGAAAATTCAATCTTATTGAAGTCAGAATTATCTTTTGAAGCTGATAGCCAAACATTAGATACATATCTAATGATTAATGAAATAGATGGAGTTCAAAAAGGAGAACTATACATCCCTGCCCAACTCGTATTTAGCTTACCTGCAGACAGTATATCATTTACAAAAGAAAAGTTTAATATTAGTTTTACGGACTATGCTATAGGGATTGTTTGTAACTGGAATGAAAACACAAAAAGTTTTACAGGGTTCTGGACACAAGGTAACTCAAAAACGGAATTAGAGTTTTATTATATTACAAGAGAAGAAATGAGTTTTGTTGATAGACCGCAAACCCCAAATCCTCCTTTTGAATATATAACAAAAGATTATAAGATTAAAAACGAAGAAAATGGAGCTATATTAGCAGGCACTTTAAGTATTCCTGATACAACAAAAACCTATCCTCTTGTTGTTTTAGTTACAGGCTCAAGCTTACAAGATAGAGATGAGACAATATTTGGACATAAACCCTTTAGTGTAATCGCTAACTATCTTACGAACAACGATATTGCCGTTTTTAGGTATGATGACAGAGGTTATGGAGAATCAACCGGTAATGTTACAAACGCTACTACATACGATTTTATGACAGATGCATTATCGGTAATAAAGTTTTTTGAAACTCATAAAAATATTGATAAAATCGGAGTTTTGGGACATAGCGAAGGCGGGCAAATTGCCATTATGTTAGCTGCTAATTATTCACAAAATATAGATTTTATTATTAGTCTTGCTGGACCTGCAGCACCTATTATTGATGTAATGCTGAAACAATCTGAATACCAATTTGATTTAGCAGGCTATGACAAAGATGACATCAGTGTTTTAGTTGCAATGCAAAAAGAACTCTATAAATCTTGCATAAAATATGATGACTTAAATGATCTTAAAAAAATTACTATTAGAATTTACGAAAAATACACTAATATACTTGGCGAAGAAAAAGCGAATTTATACGGTATTAACCCGTTAAATAATTACAAAACAGCTTTAGAACTAAATAGTGCTTGGTTTAGATATTTCATTGCTTATAACCCCATAAAAGATATAAGGGAAATAAGGTGCCCTGTATTAGCACTTAACGGGGACAATGACAAACAGGTAGATGCTGAAATTAATCTAAATTCATTTGAGAAAAATCTTAAAAAAAGCAAATCGCCATATTATGCGATTCACAGCATGGAAGGTTTAAATCACTTATTTCAACACGATGAAATAGGTTCATTGCAAGAATACTATATGATTAATGAAACTATATCGGAAGAGGTATTAGAAATAATCAAAGATTTTATTAATAAAATAAAAAATATTAATTAGATAATAACTAAATACTATTAAAATGGAATTTAAAGAGATACAAAAATTTACTCAATGGTGGATATGGCTTATTATTATTGGTACTATTGCTTATATGGCTATTGGAGACTATAAACAGATTATTCTTGGTAACAGCTTTAATAGTTTTTTAGTTTCAAATTCAAATCTACTAATTAATTATGCGATAAGTATTATTGTTGTACTTTTATTTTTAATAATACATCTTAAAACTGAAATTAATGTTAAAGAAATTAGGATAAGGTTTTTTCCTTTAACACATAAACATATACTATGGGATGATGTAAAAAAGGCGGAGATAATTAATTATGGTTTTATTGGCGGTTGGGGTATTCGTCCTTGGACACAATATGGTACTGTTTATAATATAAAAGGCAATAAAGGACTATATATTGAACTTAAGAATGGGAAAAAATTAGTAATAGGTACGCAAAAGGAAGAGGAGATACGCGAAATAGTTAACTATGCTTGTAAAATGTACAATATAGAATAGCAAGATATAAATAACATTAATACTCTTTATCTGGCCAGAACTTTTCCATAATAGTATTGTATGATGGAATTGAATATCCATTCTTATTCATTATAATAAGTTGGTCGTAATAAAAATCACTGTATGTAAAATCAGGTGCAAGTGAACTATCCTTATACTGTGCAATAATGTTTACAGCTAAAGGAATATCATCTGTCATTAAATATATTAGAGGTAATATTAAATTGATTTCATTTGCTTCTGAATCAAATTCCAAAGCCAATTCGGCAAAAAGCTTTGCGTACACATAATCTCTCATTCTAAGACACTCGTTAGCTTTATAAAAAAACATTTCATAAATCTCATTTTTGTTAATAGAATCTTTATCTACTAATACTTTAAGTCTTGTTGTAAGTAATCTAAAGTAATTCTCAAGCTTAATAGTTTGAAAAAGTGAATAACGACCGAAATACATTTGTAATAAATATTTTAAGTCTTTATAAGAACCAACTGTTAATATCTTATAAAACAATCTGTTAATCGTGCTTGAATAGTTTTTACCTGTCATATTTTCATAAAGCACTAAAACATCTTGATATTCCAGTATTATCTCAGCGGATAGACTATCATTAATAATTTTTTCAAAAATCAAAGCTGCGGCTTCAAAACTTTTTATGCGTTTATTTTTAGAAACTGCTTTATTGTATTGATCTACATAATGGTTTTTGGCATTAATTAGACTATCCATATTATTTACATTTATCCAATAATCTGACGGTAAAAAATCAAATTCACATAAATCATAAATACTCAGCCTATCATAACTATCAGATATAGAATACTCTTCAAAACTTAGTTTAAAATTTACTATATAAACTCTATTTTGCATTGCAAAGATAAACTTACGCTCACTATCAATAAACTTAATTTGAGAAACGGGTTTTGATGTTTTATAATTCCATAATTCATTTCCATTAATGCTCCATAATTTTATGTTATTATCTCTCGCACAGCTTAATATATATTTTCTATTAACATTTATATCAAAATCATAAACAGTGTTTAAATGCCCTTTAAATACACTCAAGTAATTACCATGATTATCTGTAAGAATAATTGTATTATTTGTAAATGTAGTCAAAATAATTGTAGAATCTATATAGTCTATCTGCGAAACAGGAGGATATCCTGTCATTTCCTCAAGACTAAAAATAAAATCATAAATTTTGCCATTGTAATCAACAACAAACACTTGATTAATCAATCCAAACATAATATACAATCTACTTATATCTTGTGCAACGTCCATTGAAGTTATTGGATTTATCATAAAAACTTGGTAAAGCAAATCTCCCTTCTCATTATAAAAGCGAATAGTTTGATCGTAACCGGCAGTTATGATAGTATCACCTGTTTGCGAAAAGCCTACAGAAGATATTACATTCGTAGCATCAGTAAGTTCAGCGATCAACCTGCCATCAATACTCCACACTTTTGCTGTTTTATCAAACGAACCTGCGACTATTTTTTTACCGTCATTAGAAAAAGCAATGTCGCAAATACCATGTGTAAATCCGGTAAAGTTTCTAATTAAGTTTCCTTGTAAATCAAACAATTTTAATTCTCCTGCCATAGTAGATATTAAAATACTTGAACTATCAGGTGAAAGTTCAATTTTTGTGATACTATTTATTTCAGAAAATGTTACACGACTGTCCGAAACTATTTCACAAATATTCTCTTCTTTAGTATTCTCGATAAAACAATCAATAACCCTTTCAATATAAATATCCTGTTTCCAACGCTTTATACTTCCATTAAGTGCAACTGAATAAAGACATGAATCATAAGGCGAGACAAACAAATCAACCACCCTATCGGTATGTCCTTTGAACCAATCAATTTTATCCCAATTTAAAATGTTCCTGCACATTATACGGTTTGATCCATAACCTAAATATACTCTCTGTCCATCAAGACTAGTTGCTGAACAATATACAGGTTCATCATAGGTATCTTTAAATACAATATTAAAACCTTTATCAACCATATATCCAGTACTTAATCCTCCAAAATATAAATTATCATTCTTTAGAGAAGTACAAGTAATCATTTTATCATCAATTCTCAAAGCTTTCATAAGCGTAAGGTCACTATTCCATAGTTTTATAGTTTTATCTGCAGAAGCAGTTACAATTTTATCTTGAAAAGCTTTTAGCACTGTAATCCTATCATCATGAGCATTGATAATCCTATCTAGACTACCATTAATATTGAATACAAATAATTCATTATCGGCTAGATTTGCAATAACTTTATCTTCTAAAAAAACAGCAAATTTACGTTCACCCTCATTAGAATAATTATAATCCCTATTGTGATAAATTGAAAACACAGTATCACCAACCCATAAGATTGCTGTACAATCTAAAGATGCAGAAAGTACCTGTTTTCCATTATCTGAAAAAACTATGGAAGTAACATAATTATCATGTCCTTTCAAATCTCTTACTGAATAATCAGTTGCATTAACAATTCTAATATCTCCATTTTTTAAACCCAAATACAAGTCCTTATTAATCGGATGCTGAGCAAAGCAAGTAACTTTCTCGTTTATCTCAAAAATAGTTTTGTAAAAATTATTATGATAATAGATATTTATAAGGTTTTTTCTGATATCCTCATTGGCTGTATCCATTTGCAGAGCTTTTTCTGCAATTCTAATGGCTTTAGTAGGATCTGAATTTGACAAATCTTTAGCTATAAGATTATAACTCAAAGCTTGTGCTCTATTCTTTTCTATTTCTGTAATTCTTCTTTGTTCTTCAGTACGCTTTCTTTCATTCAGTGCCCATAATGTAAACAATAATAATATCAACATAATAGAACCCGAAATTGTAATAGAAACTCGTCTCCGGCGCCTTCTGGCACGCGTTAATGCCAATCTGCTTTCATGCAAAAATCGTGTTTCGTTTTCGTTTAAAAACAAATTGTCTTCGTAAGGTGCTATGTATTTAAGGTCGGCAGCAGACAAAAGTACTTTGCGGTTGCTATACCTAACATAAGCCTGATCGATAAACTGCCGAACTTCGAGCAATTCCTTTTCTACCAATGTAATTTTCTCGTAAATACACTTTGCCAACGCATCGTGCCGGAGCTCGTAGCGATTCTGGTCGTCGCGGTCGCGCATAATACGCAGATCTACAAAATGGTGTATTAGCTGTTCGGTTTTCTCAGAACTAATATCTTTGCCCAACATTCGGCTGTATGTTACTGCTTCTTGTATAGTAAGTTGCCGTTTGGTACCTTGCACTGAAACAAATGCTTTTAGCAGTCCCAATCCGTCTTCGGGGGTTTCCAGACTGCGTATTTGTTCGTCGAGAAACTGCCCCAACAAATCGGACACATTCCCCATACGGTCGAGCAGAGATTCGTCCCATATCTTATCTTTGCCAGGTAGATATTCACGATAAAGTTTGTCAAGATACACCTGCAAATAGGTAAGCTCAACATCGGGGCGGTCGGGTGCCAGTTTTTCGAGTAAAAGTTTTGGAAATCCCTCTGATATATTTATTCCGGCAACATTGCACGGTCCGGAGATTACCTGCTCGGCTGCTTGGCGTGTCATTTTTTCTATTCGCAGGCGGTTGCGGAAAATATCAGGGAATACCGGCTCAAATTCTGTAATACCGGCAAGATATTCTTCCCTGATTACAAAAAGCATGCGGCAGGGAATTTCACTTTCGGCAAGCTTTTTTATGCTTTTAATAAACTCAGCACGTTCGTCTCGTGTTCCGAAAATAAACAATTCCTCGAACTGGTCGAAAATAAAATGTATAGGTTTAAAATGATCGAGATACAAGGAACGTACCTGTTTTACCAATGATGATTCTGAAGTATTGCTTTGCAAGCTATTTTTGGCTATTGCCGATTGCATGCTTTGGTTAATGTCTGCACCCCGGCGAATACTTACCGGCAACCAGTCGCTATCACTAAACTTATTGGCAAGACCACAATACACCAGGCTACTCTTTCCGGTTCCTGAAACACCATACAGCAACAACACCTTCTGCTCAAACACCCGCTGATACAAATATTCGGTTTCTTCGTCACGGCCAAAGAAAATGGCTTTGTCTTCTTTCGTGTAACTATCTAAAAATTTAAACGGACTTTTCATTTATCTATAATCTCTAATTTTTCTGAACCTCAAAATATTACATTATTACATCAAACATTTGACATTTTACATTACCACATTTTACATCCCAACATTTTACATCACACATTTTACATTATCACATTTGACATCCCACATTTTACATTACCACATTTTACATTATACATTTCACATTACCACATTTTACATTATCACATTTCACATTTTACATCCCACATCAAAAACCCCCTACTATCACTACATCCTATTAACATTGTTTTTAGCACTTGAAACAGCTTTCCCTAATATTTTCGACAATTCCAAACTTTCTTGTGAAAGTTTATTTAATGTCTCTTGATCAATACTACTTATTTGAGCATATCTTATAAACCTAATCCAATAATGAGTTTCTCGTATTTCTTTTAAAGATATTTGCATTTTATGTATAAAATCTTTCTTGCTTTCCGCAGCTGTTGCCTCTTCATAATTTGCTCCAACTGATGTTGCAGAACGAAATAACTGATTATATAAATGCTTGCCACTATAAGTCTTACATAAATCCTTTTCGAGTTTATAAACAGCTAAAGCTAAATTCATAATTCTTTCAGCAAGTTCATTTCTAGTCACAACAATTAGATTTAATTACAATTATCACATTTTACCTCACACATTTTTACATCACACATTTCACATCACACATTTTACATTATCACATTTCACATCCCAACATTTTACATCATCACATTTTACATTATCACATTTCACATCCCAACATTTGACATCACACATTTCACATTATCACATTTTACATTTGACATTATCACATCAAACATTTGACATTTTACATCAAACATTTTACATCAAACATTTTACATCAAACATTTTACATCATCACATTTTACCTCACACATTTTACATCACACATTTTACATCATCACATTTTACATCACACATTTTACATTATCACATTTCACATCAAACATTTTACATCATCACATTTCACTCCCCACATCTCTCCCCTATTCCCCACAAACAGTTCTAATCATATCCTCAAACTCTTCTACAAGACAATCATAGTTACTCAAAGTTCTTAAATCGCATTTTTCGGTAACTTCAGTTCCTGAATACATTAAATGACCTGCTCTAAATTTTGAATAAAGAAAGATATCCTTTTTAATTAAGAACTTATCCTTTGAGTCTAGAATTTCTGAGCTGGTATCAATAATTAGCGGAGACAAATTAAGATATTCTTCAAGATGCTTAATAGATTTCATAAGTAAAACAGATTTACTTTCAGTAAAACTTGTTTCATTAAGCTCTCCAGCTTTAAAATCTGAATCTGTGCTATTAAGCAAGTCGATAATATGATGAAATTCGGCAGGTTTGTTTTTTGTATTATTGACCATAATTTCTTTTACTGAAACCAATTTATACTTAACAACAAAAGCAATTTTTTGTAATATAAACAGAAGTTTTTCCTCGTACTCAACACAACGCTTTTCAATTTCTTCCTGACTTAGATTAATTTGATAATGACCAATTTCGTTACGCTCAGGCACCCAAAAATCTAAAGCATTTAAAAACTTTTTATCAAAATTTTCTGAAATTTCAGGCATAAACCAATTCATATTATTGTCGTTATACATATTACACATACTTCGTAGCATCCATGTAAAATTACCAAGACTTAATACTTGAATCCTATTGCCTAATTCTTTAGAAAAACTCTCTGGTGTAGTAAACTTATTATTCTTAACGTCTTGCCATACTTGGGATAACATAACAAATGACAGAAATTGCATAGTCCGTTCAATTGTTTTAAATATTTGATCTAAACGCATCCTATCTAATTGCCGCATACTACCACTAAACAATCGTCTAAGTTCTACACCAATAGGCCATGGCATATTTCTTATTACCAAATCTCCCAACACTCTGTGATCGATTTCATCGTCATCGTCATCCTCGTCAACTATCAAGTATTTTTGAAGTGCAGGACGATATTTTACCATCTCATCAAAAACCTTTTTAATTAGTTCTTCGTTAATTTTAATCATTTTATTAGTTTTATGTTTTGAAAGCTTAAATTTAAAAATTATTTTTTTATATTTATTTATTTCTATTTAAATTCATAATAATGAGTGATAATCAGTTAAATATCAATGATTCATATATCATATTTAGCGGTCTATTTAGATTTAATGCCAACAATATAGATAAAAAAAGGCTATTTTCGTCATATACATCTTGGAAATATAGAGTGTTTGATGGTAGCTATAAAGCTACTTTTGGATTTTTAAGACAATGCTATTATGATACATATTTAATAAATAGTTTTCCCGAAATAGTTAACGATAATGCAGAAACTATTTTTAATAAACATACCTTAAATCATTATACACATAAAGATTATTTAGAAAAAAGTAAAAATCATAGTTATAAAATAAATTGCCTAAACGGGAAAGAATACGATTTCAAAATAGACTTTGCAGATATTTATCTTTTTCCTTATAATATTGGCATAATCTCGTTCAAATGCATTTTAAATAATAATTATAATTGTGATGATATCTCAAACTTTATTTATAATTGCCGTTTTCTTGATGCAAAAATTACCGAAATAAACAGTAATATAAGCTTAACAATTGAAGATCTTATTTCGAAAACATTTTTAAAAAATGTAAATCCTTTATCTGATTGGGTTGAATTTAATCCACAACTAAAGAGCTATACTAATATAGATATTAATACCAAGTTACCTACTAATGAACTAGATGCTTTACTTTATGAAATTGGCAATACAGCTCCTATTGGCTCATCGCAAGGAGGTTTTGATTTATCACCATCTACCGATTACTATGAAAAGCTTTTAAGTACTTCCAAAATATCTGTTTTTAATAATTGGACAGCACTCGTACTTTTTGACACTTTTACTCGCATAAGTACAAATTATCCTGATAAATACAATACTTGGGAATACGATTTTTTTAACATATACATTCATTGCTTGTTTATGAAGTTCTTTTTATATCACATAAACAATCGTATGTGCAATAATAAAAAAGGAATAAAAGAAACCCTTTCGACTAAACAAGAATTTGCTGATTTTACTAACAATTATTATTACTCACATATATCATATAAATTTTTGCCAAATCATTTAAGAGACCAATTAATTGAGGCTCTTGACATTAATTACGAGATAGAAAGAATGGAGGTAAAAATTAGAAGAATAAACGAACAAGCAGATGAGAAAAGAGAGAACACAACCAACCTAATACTTATCGTAATCGGATTATTAAGTGTTTTTTGCATGATTTACGATACCTCTTGCTGGTTAGTAGATATGGGCATTAGCGATAAATTTGTATTTCCTTCGCTAAGTTTAGTTATGAGCCTTGTAATAATTATTTCAATTATTGGATTACTCGTTTTTAAAAATAAACAAAAATAAAAGCAGGCCTATAAGCCGGATTCTGTGTACGCCGAAACGAACCTCTGTCATTTATCTAATGCGACCTACCCTCCGGCATCGGGCGGGCAGCCCTCAATCGCCGGTTTACACGGTCTTGC